>DATEQL010000783.1:0-17677 GCA_035272665.1 Allostellaceae bacterium | reverse complement strand
AGCCTCGGCGAAGCTCACGGCAGCCTCTATGTCCTTGTCGGGATGAACCGGGCGGGCCACCCTCTCCTTCAAACGTCAACAATGTGCATCGATTCTCGTTCCGCGAGTAAACTTGGAGAACGAGGCAGTGGCGGTCAAGCGGAAAGCGGTGATCTTGCTGGTCTGCGATCAGCGGACGGTCCAAATACCTACCCCGGCGGTTTGCCAGTCTCGACCCTCTCCCACCCCGCCCGCAGGAAGGACTCGGCCTCGGACTCCAACATCTCGCACGTGCCGTCGGGTCCGACGTTCAGAAGGAGCAGGTTCCTATGGCCGATGCCAGGAGGAACGCGGAGCCGCACCCGACGGTTGCGCTGGACCTGCTGCCCGCGCGCTTCCTCGGCCCGTATGCGGTAAAGTTCGAAGATCCCCGCGTTGGAGCTGGGGCCGCTGCCGCGCTTGAACCAGTCCAGCATCTGCGCGGTCGAGTCGACCTGGTCGTCGTGCCGGCCTTTGGGGAAAGCCGTCAGCTCGTGCAGATAGGGGGCGAGCCACGGTGCTGTGTCGGGCAGGTGGACGAAACCGTTCTCGATCATTGCGGTCTGCGCGTGCATGCGCATGACCTTGTCGGTTTGCGGCTGATAGCGGGTGACGGCGTACATGCCGTCCCGGATCAGCTCCTGGATCAGCTGGGTGCCCGAGGCCTTGTCCTCGATCAGCACGACACTGGGGCGAAACCGCTCGTATTGCGCGCGCACGGCGCGTTTCAGCTCGGGGTATTCCATGCGGCTGCGCAGTACATCGATCAGATAGAGGTCCTTGTCCAAGATCCCCCAGCTCGTGCAGACGCTGAAATCGCTGAGCTCGCTCGCCTTGCTGGCCGTGTCCCAGCTCTGCACGACGCGGTCGAAGGGTAGTCTCTCGTCGGGCGGGTAGCGTTTGAACCAGTCCGCCTTGACGAGGCCGCCGCCCAACGGTGCCGGCATCTGCTGGTACTGGCCGGCGAAATTGTACTCGCCGATGGTCCGGCGGATCTGCTCGAGCATTGGGAGCGGCTCGCGCACGGGGTGCAATGCCTCGCCGCGCCGCCGGATCACGCAGCGGCTCTCCACCACCGCTTCGATTTCGTGCGTCTCGTCGTCTTCGGCGATCGCTGGAAAGCGCACGACCTCCCACGGCTCCTGCGCCAGCACGTGGCCGACGAGATCGTCCTCGTGCAGCCGGTGCATGATCAGGATAATCGCCCCCTTCCGCTTGTCGTTCAGCCGACTGTAGAGGGTATGGTCGAACCATTCGTTCGCCGCCTGGCGCTGGGTCTGGGACAGCGCCTCTTCGGGCTTCAACGGGTCGTCGATGATGATGATGTCGGCACCCCGTCCAGTCAGGACGCCGCCGACCGAGGTGGCGAGCCGACAGCCTTGTGCCGTCGTCTCGAACTCCGACACGGCTTGGCGCTGCACCGAAAGTCGGGTCGGGAAGAGCCGCTGGTAGCAGTCGCTGGTCATGAGCCGCCGGCAATCGCGCGCGAGCTTGTCGGCGAAGTCCTGGGCATAGCTGGCACAAACGATCTGGGCACTCGGGTCGTGCCCGAGACACCAAGCCGGAAAGGCGACCGAAGCCAAGTGCGACTTGAGGTGACGCGGCGGCACGTTGATGATCAGCCGGCCGATCCTGCCCGCGCGCACCGCCGCCAGCTTTGCCGCCATCGCCTCGAAATGCCAGTTCGTCGCGAACTCGGCCCGCGGGTTGAGCTCCAGAAAAGCGCGATGCGCAAAGCCGGCGAAATCGGCCCGCAGCAGCCCGTCGTACTGGGCCTGGGTGAAGGGCTCACTCACGACGAATATCCCTGCGGAGGAATCGTCATCACCGGGCGTGACCCGGTGATCCATGCCTTTCCGGCGGCGCAGGAAGGCGTGGATGCCCACGGATCCAGTCCGTGGGCTGAAGGTTCACGGAACGAGTCCGGCCATGAGGATGGGAGATAGTCGAGCCTACTGTCATGGCCGTCGGATATCGGCCTTGACCTCGGGGTCCTCGGCCGCGATGGCCGCTCTGATCCCGCGCTCCATGCGTTTCTTCAGTTCGGCGATGACCTCCTCGTCCGCCGCGCTGAAGGAGGGCGGCGGCGGGGGCGCTTGTGAGGCGTCGGTCCGCCGCTCGACGCGCTCTACGATGTCGGTCAGCTGCTTGATCGCGCGCAGATCGGCCTTGGCCGATTTGTTGACCAGCTGGGCGACCACCAACTCGCGCTTGGTGATCCGGCGCCGCCGGCCGTCCTCGGTCACGCTGACCTTCTCGTCGAGCGCTTCGCTCAACACCGTCGCCAGGTTCTTCGAACCCTTCGGCCGGCCCTTGGGGTTGCCGGATTGGCCTTTCTGGAAACCGGCGCGCCGTGACGGCTTGCAATAGCCCACCTCGTAATCACGCTGCGTCTCGGCCGCCGGGTCTCTTTGGTCGGGGGAAATTGGGTTGGCTTTCATCGGTGATGTATAGAACAAACTCGCATTATTGTCAATATAGAAATTATGATCTTTTGTAAAGCCGTATCTCGACGCCCCCTCCCGTTCCCTCGCCCCGCGAGCGGAGGAGGGTTAGTCTCTTACGAACGGACTCGCGACAGCTCGTGAGCAGAATTGTCATGCGAGAGCCGGGATAATGGTCTGCTCGGCGAGGCGGCAGCATGCGGCTACCGCGCTGCGCCTGATGCGGGTCAGATAATAACGATAGGTACCGGCGACGCGCTTGATGAGGCCGAGGCTGACACCGCCGCGACCGCCAGCGAGGTGGCAGGCAGGACGCTCCGATCCCGTTACTGCGCTGCTGGCTGCTCCGCGTACAGCACTGCGCGGCGTTCTACTGCAAGAGCGCTTTAGTCCTCTGGCACGTTTCTGGCGATGCGCCAAACGCGGTGGCCGTCTGCTTTAGATCCCAATGCGGAAGTCACCGGGCGGAAACGGTGGCGTTCGGCTCGGCGATGTGCAGGTGGTCGCCGGCGTTGCTGAACACGATCCGCGCCGGCGCCTCGCCCGCGCCGCGCGGGATCGAGACTGCGGCGGACTGCCCCGCTGCCAACACCGTCTCAAACTGCGCGACAGCCGCCTTCTCGGTCAGGCCCTACCGCTGCAATTTATCCAGCGTGATCGGCAGGTCCCGCACGCGCTTCCCGGTTGCGTGATAGATCGCGTTGGCGATCGACGCCGCGACGCCGACGATGCCAATCTCGCCCAGTCCCTTGATGCCGAGTGGATTGACGATGTCGTCTGACTCGTCGACGAAGATAACCTTGATGTCGTGCACGTCGGCGTTCACCGGGACATGATATTCGGCAATGTTTGCATTCATTATGCGGCCGAAATTGTGGTCGACGAGCGTTTCCTCGTGCAGCGCCATTCCGATACCCCACACGACGACGCCGATGATCTGACTGCTCGCAGTCTTGGTGTTCAGGATGCGGCCGGCCGCGACAGCGCTGACGACGCGGGTGACGCGGATGACGCCGAGCTGCTCGTCCACCTTCACTTCGGCGAAGATCGCCGAGTGTGCGTTGTGCGCATATGAGCCGTCATCGGCGAAGGTGGTGGATTTCTCCTGCTCGATGCGGTCGACGGCGCCATGCCGCATCGCATCTGCAATCGACACTGCGCGCGACTCATCGCGCTTGCTCACGAGCTTGCCGTCTGCCAGTGCGACCTCGTCAGTCGCCACGTCCGCGAGCGACGAATTCGGCATCTGCCTTGCCAACCGCAACAGTTCCATACGCACCGCATCGGCCGTCGTCACAATCCCATTCGACACCGAGGCCGCAAGCCATGATCCGCCTTCGACCGGCGATTGTGGCAATGTCGAGTCGCCGAGCTTGATCGTGACATTGTCGAGCGGCAGCCCGAGCATGTCGGCCGCGACCTGCGCCATGATTGTGTAGGTGCCGGTGCCGATGTCGGAGGTTGCGCAGGAAACCTCCGCATGGCCGTTAGCCGTCAGCACGATGCGCACGGCGATCGGCACCTGCAGCGCTTCCCAGACGCCCGTCGCCATGCCCCAGCCCACCAGCTCCGTGCCGTCGTGCAGCGAGCGCGGCTCGGGGTTGCGCTTGTCCCAACCGAAAGCTTCCGCACCCTGGCGATAGCAATCGCGCAGGCTTTTGCTGCTGTACGGCCGGTCGGAGTGCCTGTCGCGATCCGAATAACACCGCAGGCGAAGCTCGAGCGGATCGAGCTTGAGGGCGACCGCGAGTTCGTCCATCGCGCATTCGAGCGCGTAGACACCCGGCGCGGCGCTTGGACGCGCATGTCGCACGGCGTCGCGAGATCGAGCCGCGCCAGCTTGTGTATGTATTTCGCATGTGCGCTCTTGTAGAGCAGGCCGGACCAGCCGGTCTCTTGCCTATGGAAGTCCTCGTATTGCGACGTCATCGTGACCGCGTCGTGCGTGATCACGTCGAGCCTTCCGCGGGCGTTTGCACCCAGCTCGATTTGCTGGATCATCGCGGGCCGGTAGCCGAGGACATACATCTGCTGTCGGGTCAATACGAGGCGCACCGAGCGCTTCAGTGCGCGCGCCGCCAGTACTGCCAGGACCACCTGGAATTGCGGCCGCAGTCCCGAACCGAAGGCGCCGCCGACAAAGGGCGACATGACCCGCACGTCGTCCGGGTTCATCTCGAGCACGCTGCGTACGTAGCGCTGCACGTTCTGCACGCCCTGGATTTTGTCGTAGATAGTCAGCTTGACGTCGCCCTCGAAGATCACCGTCGACGCATACAGCTCCATCGGGTTGTGATGCTCAATCGGCACATAATACTCGCCACGGTGGCGTGCCGAGGCGGCGGCGAACGCCTGCTCGGGGGCACCGCGCGGCTTTGGTGGGGCGAACGGGTTCTCGGCCGGGTTTGCGGGGGATTGCAACGCGAAGGCCGTATCACGCTGGCGATCCAAATCCGTGACGTGCGCTTCTTCCTCGTATCTCACGCGGACCAGAGACGGCCGCCATGTTGGGCTCAGCAAGAACACGGTCGGAGCAATCCTGCAACCGCGCGTGCTGCGAACCAATCAAAGCAAGTGTAACCGTCCCGAAGATAGTGACGCGTCTTGAGCGCCACGCACTCGGGCTGCGTGTCCGCTCCCAGGGGCGCAAGAGACGAGCACAGCACCCTTGCGCAGCCTGGCCTCTTGGTCTCAAAGTGACCCTAAGCCGACCTTTCGCGGTGAGACTGAACAGTCAAGGTCGGTGACGATCCGACCCTGAACTGCTACTTGTCGAGGGACCCCCTCTGCCCCCATTCTGGTCGATCGCTGCGACGGCGACCAAATTGGCCAGATCGGTCCCGCTCATCATCGATGAGGATCGGGCGGCCTTGAGTGGGCCGCCGGTGCCGGCGTCGCTGCGACTGGCTTTCTATGCCGACGTCGCGGGAACTGTTTCGATGCAATCGAGGAGCGCCTTCGCGTCTTTGAGATCTTGTGTGTCAAAACCCTCGGTAAACCAACAATAGACCGGCGCGAGGAGACTGCGGGCTTCGCCCTGGCGGCCCTGTTCACAGCGGAACCGGGCGAGGCTTACCGCGGCACGCAATTCCCATAGCTTTGCCCCCTGCTCCGTGGCGATGCTCAAGGCCTTGCGAAAGAGCTCCTCGGCGGCCGCGGAATTTCCTAACTGCAGCAGCAATTGGCCCTTTTGCCGGTTCAGCTCGGCCGCGAACCAGCGCTCCCCCATCCTTTCGACGATCAGCAATGCCTCGTCGAACAGGGTCGAGCTTTCTTCGATCTGCCCCGCGATCTGACATGCGCTGGCCAGCAGAGAGATAGGATAAAGCGCGAACAGCTCCGCCCCGGTGCCGCGGAAAGCCGCCGTACCGTTGCGCAGCAGCGATATTCCCTCCAACACATCGCCATTCTTGACCTTGACCCAGCCACGGTAGCTCATTCCGATCGCACCCCAGAAGGGGAGACCCTGCTCGGATGCCACCACGACCAGCTGGTCTGCCCACTCGCCGACGACGGCGTCATCTCCGACGAGCGCAAACGGGACGGCGCCGAGTGCCATGACCGAAGCCAAAGACGGCAGATGCGCCAGTCTGCGAGCCTCGGCAACCGCAGCTGTGCTCCGCGCCAATGCTTGTTCCGGATAGCCGAGAGCGAGAAGGACTACCCCCAAGCATGCCAGTGCGTTTCCATTGGGATAGAAACCGGCCTGATGGACAAGCGAGGTGTGGGAGAGCGGATCGTAGAGCGCGAGCACCGCTTCCAGATGCGTCCGGGATCCGCCGAACCTGCCGGCAAACATCAGATTTCGACCGGACGACAGGTGACCTAGAACGAGCCCGGCCGGATCGTTACGTCGGCGGCTGAGACGCAGCAAATCCTCGTCCAACCGCAGCGCTAAATCGAATTCGCCGCGGTAGGCGTGATAGCGAGACTGGCCAAATGGAATCTGCACGAACTCCGCGGGGGAGCCCAGCTCCTCCCACAGCTCTCGTGCCCGGGTGTAGGCCTGGCCCGTTTCCGGCGCAGCCAAGCCTTTGACAGCGCGCAACGCCGCGCCCAAGGCACTGTAAAATTCGAGCTCTTGTCGCTGGCGTTCCGGGTTTTTCGGCAGCAGCGCCAAATGCTCCAAGCTCTTTTGAAATTGTGCGGCCGCCTCGACCAACGCCGAGCGGGCGGCGGACCTATGACCTGCCTTGCCCCAGCAGGCGAAGGATTTTTCTACGAGCCCTGCCTCCTGATAATGCTGGGCGAAAATTTCCGGCTGGCTGTCCATCAGCTCCGGGGAATGGGTTTCGAGCGCTTGGGCGATCCGTGCATGCAATTGTTGCCGAGCATTGCGCAGCAGGCTGCCATGCGCCGCGTCCTGTACCAGCGCATGCTTGAAGCTGTAGACCGCTTCCGGCGGCGTCCCGCGCTGGAACACCAGCTCGGAAGCGGCAAGCCCGGCGAGGGCAGTTTGCAGCTCATCCTCGGGAAGATCGGAAACCGCGCGCAGCAACGCGTACGGGAACTCGCGTCCGATCGCGGCGCCAGTCTGCGCCACCAGCCGCACCGGCCCCGGGCGGTCGAGCCGCGCCAGCAGCGAGGCGTGCAATGTCGTCGGGATCGCGAATGGCGGCAAAGCCCCATCGAGGGTGTAGCGCTCCGCCTCTTCTCGCAGCAGCCCGCTCTCCAGCACGCTCTTGGTCAATTCCTCGACAAACAGGGGCACGCCGTCGGTGCGGTTGGCGATCTGCTCGATGACGATCTCCGGGAGAGTCTTGCCGGCGATCTGTGCTACCAACAAAACCCGGTCGCGCCAGTCCAGGCGGTTGAGCGCCAGCATCGTGACCCGCGGCTGGCCAATCCAGGGTGGCTGGAACTCGGGGCGAAACGTCACGATCAACAGAACCGGCAGGCGGCGAACGCGCTCGACAGTAAGGTCGAGCAGCTCGCGCGAGGTCGGGTCGATCCAATGCACGTCCTCAAAGACCATCAGCACCGGCTGCCGGTGCGCCAAGCTCTCGAGCTGCCGGATCAGCGCCTCCAGTGTCCGCTCCTTCTTGCGTTGTGGGCTGAGATTCGGCAGTGGATGTCGCTCAGATGCCGGCAATGACATCAGGTCGGCGAGGAATGCCACATCCTCGTCCGGCAGCCCGGCGCGCGCCAGCAACACTTCGAGCCTCTCCAGCTTGGCCGCGGGAATATCGTCACGCGCGAACCCCGCTGCCCGGCCGAACTGCTCGACAAGCGGATAAAGTGCACTGTCCCGGTTATAGGGCGAGCAGAAATAGCGCAAGCCGAGATGCGGCTCGGCATGGAGGCGCTCCTCCAATGCCCCAATAAGGCGGGACTTGCCGAGACCGGGCTCGCCGGAGACCAGCACGACCTGACCGTCGCCCGCTTTGGAACCCGCCCAGCGGCGCAGCAGGACATCGATTTCCTCATCGCGGCCGACCAGTGGGCTAAGCGCCGAGCCGCGCAAGGCCTCGAACCGGTTCGCAGCGCCGCTGTCTTCCAGCACTTGCCAAATGCGCAAAGGCTCGGCGCCGCTAGTCGTGTCGATCGTACCGAGATCACGGCAACCAAACAAGTTGCCGATTAGGCGCCGAGTAGCCGGCTCGATTACTACAATATCCGGTTGCGCCGACAGGTGCAGCCGCCCCGCCAGGTTCGGAGCATCGCCGATAATCTCGCGGTCCTGAAGCGCGCCACCCCCGCTGGTATCACCGATGATGGCCATGCCGGTCGCGATGCCGACCCGGCATCGCATCGGCAGGTCCGCACCTGATCTCAGAGCCCTGACTGCCGTGCACAGTTCGAGCCCCGCACGGACCGCCCGCTCGGCGTCGTATTCGTGTGCAGAGGGGTAGCCAAAAAGGACGAGCGCGGCATTCCCGAGACGGCTGACGACGAGCCCTTCGTGGCGATTGACCGTCTCTGAGACGCAGCGTTGAAAGGCGCCGACCACATCGCGTAAGTCTTCAAGACCCGCGCCGTCGGCTCGCCCCGAAAGACCAATCAGTTCGCAAGACATAGCGGTGATTTGACGTCGCTCGGCGTCAGCACGCGGCGTTGGTGCGGGCTCCGACGCGGTGTCGACCTGCGGCGGCGGCGCTACGGCGCCTTTCTCCATTTCCGTGACGATTGGCCCGATGAATCGATAGCCCCGGCCTGGCATGGTTTCGATCCAACGATCGCCGCCCGGGGACTCGCCGAGCACCCGGCGCAACGCTGCGATCTGGACGGGAAGATTGCTTTCCTCCACGAGCCGGCCGGGCCACGCAGCTTCGATCAGCGCGTCTTTCGACACCAACATGCCGGGACGTTCAACCAAGGTTCGCAACAAGGCGATCGCTCGCCGGCCAAGCGGTACGGGCGCACCTTCGCGGAGCAGCAGGTCGTGCTGGGTGTTCAGACGAAATGGCCCCACGGTGTGGATCGGCATAGCAGGTAGATTGTCATGGCTTCAGAGAAATTTCAGAATTTTTTCAGATCGGTTTAAAGACCTGCGACTGACTGGGGAACAGGCTGTCGCTTCTCGCCGGCCAACCACGGCGGATCATGCAGGAGGCGACAAATGCCATTGTCAATCGGAGAGACCGCGCCCGACTTTCGGGCCGAAACCACCCACGGTTCGATCAGCTTCCACGAGTGGGTGGGCAATTCGTGGTGCGTGCTGTTCTCGCACCCGAAGGATTTCACCCCGGTCTGCACCACCGAGCTCGGCTACATGGCGCGGATCAAGCCCGAATTCGACAAACGCGGTGTCAAGATCGTCGGGCTCAGCGTCGACAGCGTCGACAACCATGCGAAATGGTCCAACGACATCGCCGCGGTGGCAGGGGTGGCGCCGAACTATCCGATGATCGGCGATACCGATCTGACGGTAGCCAAGCTCTACGGCATGCTGCCGGTCTCGGCCTCGGGCAATTCCGCCACCCGCACTCCGGCGGACAACGCCACGGTGCGCACGGTCTACGTCATCGGGCCGGACAAGCTGGTCAAGGCCATGATCGTCTACCCGATGAACACCGGGCGCAACTTCGACGAGGTGCTGCGGCTGGTCGACTCGGTGCAGCTCACCGCCAACGCAAAGGTCGCGACGCCGGTCAACTGGAAGCAGGGCGAGGATGTGATCATCCCTCCGGCAATCCAGGAAGCAGAGGCGAGGGAACGTTTCCCCGGCGGCTGGAAGTCACCGCTGCCCTACATGCGCGTCGTGCCGCAGCCGCACGCGTGAGCGGCACCTCCGATCCGGCGCGCCGGGCAACCGGCGCGCCGGCACTATGCCAAGACGCAATTGGGAGATCAAAACCGATGAAAAATATCTATCGAGCTGGGCTGTTAAGCCTTGCGGCCCTGAGCCTTGCGGGCTTTACGGCCTCGGCGAAAACCGTGACCTTGCTCCATAGTTTTAGCTTCAACGCCTCCAAGGGCAAGGGGCCGGTGTCTAGCCTGATCGTCGACGAGAAGGGCGCGCTCTACGGCACGACCTATGAGGGTGGCGCCAACGGCAATGGGATGGTTTTCAAGCTGACGCCGCCCGCATCGGACGGCGCCCTTTGGAAAGAAACCGTACTCTATAGTTTCTGCTCGCGGGGAGAGTGCCTAGACGGTTCTTCCCCCACAGGTGGCCTGATCTTCGGCGCGGAGGGCTCGCTCTACGGCACGACGCAATACGGAGGGCTTCCCTGCGGTCAATCCGGCTGCGGCACAGTGTTCAAGCTGTCGCCCCCCAAAAACGGCCATACCCTTTGGACACATGACGTGGTCTATTATTTCAAGCCTTTTCCTTCTGGTTGCTGCCAGATCGTCGACGGCACAAACCCCACTGCGGGCCTGATCGCCGACCAGCAGGGCGTGCTCTACGGCACGACGATGGGGGGCGGCCTCTGTGGCTACGTCAACGGTTCTGGGACGGTTTTCAAGCTGGTGCCCGACACGGGCCAGGGCTGGAAAGAGACCGTGATCAATGTTTTTTGCGGCAGTGGAATTGGCGACGGCGCTGACCCCACAGGTGGCCTGGCCTTCGGCCCGCACGGCACGCTGTACGGCACGACAGAGAAGGGTGGCGCCAACGGCTACGGGACGGTCTTCAAGATGACGTCGCCCGGCAACGACGACGCCGTGTGGCCAGAGACCGTGCTCTACAGCTTTGCCGACGGCAGCGACGGCGCTTACCCGCTGTCTGGCCTAGTCTCCGATAACTTCGGCGTGCTTTACGGCACCACGACCCATGGTGGGACTAAGTGCGACTTGAATCAATACTGTGGTGGCACAGTTTTTCAGATGTTGCCGGGGGCGAGGGGCATACCACTGACAACTCTCCACAGCTTTGGCGGCACCGCCAGGGACGGGCGCCCCGACGGATCGTACCCCGTGGGTGGCCTGGCCTTCGGCCCGAACGGCACGCTGTACGGCACGACAGAATATGGTGGGGTTTCTCCTGCACCTCCTCATGGTTGTGAGTTTGTCTATGCTTGTGGCACCATTTTCAACCTGACATACAACTTGGGTTGGAACGAGACCGTGCTCCATAGATTCTGCGACCAGGCAAAATACAATGATGACTGCATCACCGGCGCTAACCCTACGGCTGGCGTGATCAACTACCAGGGCGCGCTCTATGGCACGACGTCTTTCCAAGGCGATGGTTACCTCTGTGACTGTGGCGCGGTTTTCAAGCTGGATTAAGGCGGAGCTCACGAAAGGGCCGCAAACCCAAACTCTGAACCCGGCTCCAAACAAGGACACCGCTGCCTGAGATGATTGACAATCACAGCACGACAAGGGAGTGGATACAGTGACGACTTTCTCTCGCGACATGATGCACGTTATGACATTCGCGACATGGCTGGTCGGCATCTATGCCGGCAACGCCACTGCACAACAAGTGCCCGACAAGACAATAGTTATCTACAATAATTCTGCGAGCGAGACGATTTATCCGATGATTCAAGCCCCGCAGCAGTCTGTGCCTAAGAACCCTGATATTTGGATGCAAGGCTATTTTGCAGTTAAAAATACCAATACACAAACATTCAACACCACTAATACTTATGAAACATTTATTAATAAAAATCATGGGATAGCACCAGGTAAACACGTCAGTATAACAGTTCCATTTTACACTCAGTTAAAGGCACCCGGACCTGGTGGGCCTGGGGCAACAACCGATGAATATATTGATTGGTGGAACGCCATGCGTTTGTACTTATTTGATAGCCACACGGCTGTAACAAATGCTTATAACTATTATGCGGGAGGAACGCCCCCGGTTGTTGCACCTTATATTGGAGCGGTAGTTCCAACTTGTGTTAATGGAAATATGGTACCTTGCAGAGACCCGGTTACAATTGCGATGTATACTGATATTCCACCGGCTAACATTCCGCATCAGCTGGTAGAATACACCTTTGCCAACTATGGAGGCAGCCCGCCCACGCTACAGGGGACCCAGCCCGTTCCGCCATACGCAAATCAATATAGGGTTGGTTTTGATAATTCTTCTATCCAAAGTGTGTATCTGCCGGTGGCTATAGCACCTCTCAACAACGACTTTTACGGTTATTTAGGCGCAGCGAAGACGATAAAGAAATTCAGGGGTTTGCTTAACACGTTCGTCAGCAACAACAAATGGCCTACTTACGTTCCAGTTTATTTCCCCAACGGCCCAGCACCGGCTCCCTATCGTTTGACACCTCCCCCGGGAAATTATCCGGATGGTGCTTATCCGGGTACAGTCGTTGTTGGTACCGATGTTGTATTCACTGAAACCTATGCTACGTTTTCAGACGGCAGTCGATTTATCCCTAGCCCGCCACTGGTCACTTCAAATTTGCGCAATACTCCGTCGGTTACGCCGGGCGTCGCGGTGTCGAATATGATAAAGTTATGGGGACAATGTTCGCCCGCTAACAGCACCACTTGTGAAGCAATTACCGATATCCAGACGGCTCTTGCCGCTGCCGAATGTCCGAACCCTCTATATAGTCCTGGCAATATCCCGGCCACCCAACTTCACCTCGTATACGGATGGGTAAACAGCGGTTGCACCGGGAAGGATTTTCGTAATGATACGACGCATCAAGAGTTGTTACAATTGCAGTACAACTACGATAAAGCGAACGTTCCTCCCAAACCCATATTTAATCCTTGGACAAAGCTTATCCACGATACTCTCGGATCGAACGCGTACGCATTCTCTGTGGACGACGCTGTAGGTTTCGCACTGCTGGATGGAGATGGACTTATCATCACCGTAGGAGGGCCCGCCAATCTGCCATGCCCACATCCACTAACAGGCTCGCCGCCGGAGCGAACATGCCCTTAGACGAGCCGTATTTGTCACCGCTGCTTCTGTAATCGGATTGCCGCCGTCAAGCCCTCTTTTTGAACTTCGGCTCCCGACCCAGGCCGTGCGAAAACTCGGAAATTGTCTGAAAACGGCGCATCTGGAGCGAACTTTTTCGCTTCGCCGAGCCTGTAATGGCGGAAAACGGCCGAAAATCGACTGAAATTTATAGACCGCCGCCCAGGCGTTCGAGTTTTCACACAGCCTGGACCCTTACCAAACGTCAGCTCGTGTCACTTGATAGCCGCTCTTGATAGCCGTTCTGTGCCGCAAGACGACAGATCACCTTCCTCTGGAACAAGGAGACGAGCCATTTCCCGATCGCCATAATGGCGATCGCCTGCAGACGGTGGAGGACGGAGATGCCGACGCAAGCACACCCAATGGGGGTCTTCAACGAATGGGGCAAGCTAAGGGAGGTCTTGGTCGGCGACAGTTCCCGCTGCGCGTTTCCCCGCTGGTCGCCCGATTGGGGTCGGTATCACGGGTTTAAGGCGATGCTGCAAGGACTGGAGGGCGTGTCCCTGCGGCAGGCGATGCCCGAGCGCGCCAAAGGGGTGATGGAACAGACCGAAGCACTGGTGGCCGTATTGGAGGACCACGGCGTGATCGTTCACCGCCGCCGTCCCTTGACAGATATGGAGATCGCTGCGAGCCCGCTCGGCCTGTTTAACCAATATGCCCGCGATCCCCAAATCGTCATCGGCAAGCACGTCATCGAGACCAATTTGCGCATGATGTTCCGCTGTAAAGAACATCTTGGCTACGAACAGTTTTTTCGCACGCGTCTGAGTGAGGACCCGGATGCACGACACGTGCGCATGCCCGATACGACGCCGATCCTATCGGGCGAGACGGAAGACGAGTTCCTCAATGATCCGCGGCCCTTCCTTGAGGGTGGTGATACTTTTGTGCTGGGCAAGGATATTCTGGTTGGATTTTCGTCGCTAGGCTCCAGCCCAGCCGGTGCAGCCTGGCTGCAGCGGTATCTGGAACCGGAAGGTTACCGGGTGCACCTCGTACCACTGACGGCGGATTGGCTGCATTTGGATTGCATGTTCGCCGTCGTCCGAGAGGGACTGTGCATGTGCTTCATGCAAGGACTAAAGGAAGGCCAGTTGCCGAAGCCCATCAAAGACTGGGAATCATCGAAGCGACCGCCGCGAAAGCTCATTCTCTCGGCTGTAACACACTTTGCCTCGAACCGGGTGTCGTCATTGTCGGTGCAGAGCACAGACGGCTCATTAGGGAAATAGAGAAGCGCGGAATACTGATCGTCGCCGTACCCTTCGATAAACCCTCGGAACTTGGCGGCGGCATCCGCTGCTCAACGCACCCGTTGTTTCGGGAAGCCTAAAAGCGCGTCGATCTCGGAGCACACAGACCGTAGAGCATCAAGCGAAACCGGGGTTCGGTACGAAGCTGATGGAAGAAAAAGAGGTGCCGCGGTTCGCGAGAATCGTCGATCCAAAGGTGATTGCACAACTAGAGGCAATCAAAGCCCGTATGTATCCGAACACCTAAGCGTTTCCGACAATCGGACGAACGCGTCTCTGTCTCGGCCGCGGGGTCTGGGGGAGGTCCGCATATGGCACGTCAGAGACGTGACGCCTACCGCCACCCGAGCGGCCGCCATTAAGGGTGCAGCGGACATACAGCGCGCAGCCCGTTCATGCTTTGTCCAAGATGTCGTACACTCAAAGCACTTTCGTGTAGTGACCCCTCTTGGGCGTCGACCGGCCGCCCGGTTCCCGCGCCTTGGCCGTGCCGGCCAGCCCCGTCATAAAGAAGCTCCCGCCGAAATCGTCGGACAAGTCGACCTTAACAACAAATGCGGTCACCAACCTGGCCGAGGGGCCGGCGATTCGCGGGTCGCAAGCGAGGGCAAAGGCGAGCCCGGCCCCGCTGCCGGACCGTTGATCATGGCGATCGTCGGCTTCGGCAGCTCGTGCAGGATGCAGGACGCTTCCATTCGCGAGCGCAGATCTGCAGTGACCTCTGTCGCGCTCCGCCCGTTCGGCGAAAAATAACTTGCATAATGATAGTCACGTCCTACATAGCTTGCAACATGCAAGTCAGGGGGTGAGAACCCATGCGGCACAAGAGCTTTGGCAACATGCAATGCCCGATCGCCCGCAGCCTGGAGCGGGTCGGGGAGTGGTGGAGCATCCTCATTCTGCGCGATGCGTCTCTCGGCCTGGCGCGGTTCGACGAGTTCCAGGAGAGCCTCGGGATCGCCCCCAATATCCTGACGCGCCGGCTCAAGGCCCTGGTCGAAGCGGGTCTGCTCGAACGCCGCCGCTACAGCGAAAGACCGCCGCGCGACGAATACGTGCTGACCCAAGCCGGCCGCGACTTTCGGCCGGTGCTGTGGGCATTGCTCGCTTGGGGCAACAAGCATTTCGCCCCTGAAGGCGCCAGCGTCGTCGTTGTTGACAGCAAGACCGGTGCGGAAGCCGATCCGGTGCTGGCGGACCGCAAAACCGGTCGCCCTCTCGTCATGCCGGATTTTCGTTCAGCCGCGGGACCGGCCGCCGACGCGCGCACGCGACGGCGCCACCCCCCCGTGGCCCACCCCCCGGTGGCCGAGCCGTGATGGAGACGGTGATGGATACGATCGTCCTTGAACGGGCGGCGACCGCCGTCCCGGTAAAAATCCGGCTGCAATTCGGACGCAAGCAGCTGGCGCTTGCCGGCCTGGCGCTCGCCCTCACCTTGGGCGGCGTCGGATACGGCCGCTATTGGTGGACCGTCGGCCGCTTTATCGAAAGCACCGACGACGCCTATGCCGGGGGCAACGTCACGGCCGTCTCGCCGCATGTCGCGGGCTTCGTCGCGCAAATCCTGGCGACGGACAACGAGCATGTCCAAGCCGGGCAATTGCTGGTTCGTCTCGACGGGCGCGATTTCCAGGCTGCCCTCGACCACGCCCGGGCGGTCGCCGCCAAGGAGCAGGCCGCACTCGCCGGGCTCGAGGCGAAATACGTTATGCAACAGGCGATGATCGGCCAAGCCGAGGCCGATCTGAATGCCAAGGCGGCGCGCGCCACGTTTGCCGTCGCAGATGCCGTCCGCTATCGCGAGTTGGCTTTGACGACCTTCGGTACGCGGCAGAACGCCGAGCGGGCATCGGCAGCCGATCAGGAGGCGCAGTCGGTCATCAAATCCGCCCAAGCGGGGCTTGCCGCCGCCCGGCAGCAGCTGACCATGCTGGAGGCGGAGATCGCCGGAGCCCGCGCGGGTGTCGCCCAGGCCAAGGCGGATCTCGAAACCGCGCGCCTCAATCTCGGCTACACCGAGATCCGCTCGCCGATCGACGGCTATGTCGGCAACCGGGCGGCGCAGGTCGGCGCCTATGTTGCCAATGGTGCGTACCTGTTGAGCGTCATCCCGGCGCAAGGGCTCTGGGTCGACGCCAATTTCAAGGAGGATCAGCTCGCGCATATGCGGCCGGGGCAGCCGGCGACGGTGGTCGCCGATGTGCTGCCGGGGAAGATCTTGCAAGGTCACGTCCAGAGCCTGGCGCCGGGGACCGGGGCGGTCTTCAGCGTGATCCCGCCCGAAAATGCCACCGGCAACTTCACGAAAATCGTTCAGCGCGTACCGGTGCGCATCGCGCTCGATGACGGCGACGCGAGGCTCGGCGAGCTGCGCCCGGGTCTGTCGACGACGGTCACTGTCGACACGCGGCCGGGTGCCCCCCAAGGGGAGTGACGGCGATGCCCGCTACCTCCGTCTGGTTGCGGAGCCTGCTGCCGTTCGTCGTGATGTGCTTCGGCGGGTTCATGGCGCTGCTCGACATTCAGATCGTCGCGTCGTCACTGCAACAGATCGGCGGCGGCTTGTCGGCGGCGCAGGACCAGATCGCCTGGGTGCAGACAGCCTATCTGATTGCCGAGATCGTTGTGATCCCGCTGTCGGGCTGGCTGACCCGCGTCTTCTCGACCCGCTGGCTGTTTGCCGGCTCGGCCGCCGGCTTCACGGTCACCAGCCTGCTCTGCGGTCTTGCCTGGAACATCGAGAGCATGATCGTGTTTCGCGCGCTGCAGGGGCTGCTCGGCGCCTCGATGATCCCGACCATGTTCACCTCGTCATTCTATTATTTCCAGGGGCCGCGCCGCGTCTACTCCGCCGCGGTGATCGGCACGATCGCCTCGGTCGCGCCGACCCTGGGGCCGGTCATCGGCGGCTGGATCACCGACACCTCGAACTGGCACTGGCTGTTCTATGTCAATCTCGCGCCGGGTATCGTGGTCACGATTCTTGCCGCCCTGCTGGTCAGGATCGACGAGCCCGATCTCTCGCTGCTGAAGGGAGCGGACTACCCCGGTATCGCCCTGATGGCGGTCGCCCTCGGTACCCTCGAATACGTGCTCGAAGAGGGATCGCGGTGGAACTGGTTCGACGATGCGACGATCCGGACCTGCGCCTGGGTAGCGGCGATCGCCGGCATCCTGTTCGTGGTCCGCAGCCTGACCTTTGCGCGCCCGGTCGTCGATCTGCGTGCGCTCAAGAACCGCAATTTTGCGGTCGCCTGCTTTCTGTCCTTCGTCACCGGGATCGGGATCTTCTCGACGATCTACCTGACCCCGCTGTTTCTCGGCTATGTGCGCGGGTTCAGCGCCTGGCAGACCGGGGTCGCGATCTTCTCGACCGGGGCCGCCTCGCTCGCCGGGGTGCCGGTCTACATCGTCCTGGCGCGCAAACTCGACACGCGCTGGCTGATGATGTTCGGTCTGGCCCTGTTCGGCTTTTCGATGTGGAGCTTCGGCTTCATCACCCATGATTGGGGCGGCGATCAGCTTTTGTGGCCGCAGATCCTGCGCGGGTTCCCGCAGGTCTTCGCGGTCGCCCCGGCGGTGACTTTGGGCCTCGGCAG
>DATEQL010000782.1:0-5680 GCA_035272665.1 Allostellaceae bacterium | reverse complement strand
CCGAAATTGAAGCCGAAGAGCTGCGGCGCGGCGACGCCGTTGAGGCCCATCGCGCCGTTGGTCAAGGACGGCCAGTTGCGCACGACGATCGGCACGATCTCGCCGAAGCCGAGGGTGACGATCGCCAGATAGTCGCCCTTGAGCCGCAGGGTCGGGGCGCCGAACAACACTCCGAATGTCGCGGCGATCGCCGCCGAGAATGGCAGCATCAGCCAGAACGACACCTGGAAATGAACGAAGTCGCCGGCCGTCGTATGGTTGCGGGCGACGAGGCCGAGCCACTGGAACGGCTCCCAGAAGCTCGACCAGTCCGGCTGCAATTGCCATGAGCTGAGGATGCCGTAGGAATAGGCGCCGATCGCAAAGAACGCGGCATAGCCGAGGTCGAGCAGGCCGGCGAAGCCGACGACGATGTTGAGGCCGAGCGCCAGTGCCGCGAAGGCGAGCGCATTGGCCAGCGAATCGATGTCGGCGTCGTTGCGGATCGCGATCGGAAACAACAGCGCCGCCACCGCCGCGGCCGCGATCAGGGCGCGCGAACGCAACGCCGGCGCCGCCCAGGCAAGGGGCGCGGCGCGGCGCAACCGGGTGAAGGTGTCGCTGGTCATGCCCGCGCGCGGCTCGGCCATCAGCGCCGCACCGTTACTATTTCGCCCGCCGTCACGATTTGGTCGGCGTGGCCCGACCGAAGAGGCCGGTTGGCACGAAGACGAGGACGAGGACGAGGATCGAGAAGATGATCACATCGGTCCACCGCACGGCGATCAGCTGGCCGCCGACCGACTCGATCAGCCCGATCACGACCCCGCCGACCATCGCGCCGGGCACGCTGCCGATGCCGCCGAGCACGGCCGCGGTGAAGGCCCGTAAGCCCGCGGTGTAGCCGATGATGAAGCTCGTGTAGTTATAGTAGAGGCCGAAGATCAGCGCCGCTGCACCGGCCAGCGCCGAGCCGAGGAAGAACGCGGTCATGATGACCCGGTCGACGTCGACCCCCATCATGCGCGCCGCCTCGGCATCCTGCGCCGTCGCGCGCATCGCCTTGCCGAGCCGGGTGCGATTGACGAACAGCTGCAGCCCGATCATCAACACCAGCGCCACGGCCCAGATCAGCACCTCCTTCAGATCGATCGTTACCTCACCCCATTGCCAGCGCCTGGCCGGCAACGGGTTCGGATAATTTTCGGAGCCCGCCCCGACGGTCAGTAGGATCACATTGAACAGGATATAGGAGACGCCGATCGTCGTGATCATCGCCGCGGTGCCGCGTACGCCGCGCAGCGGTCGCAGCGAAATCCGCTCGATCGCAACGCCGAGTATGCCGGCAGCGAGCATCGTCACGATAAAGGCAAAGCCCAAGACGCCGACCAAGGCAAAACCCGTCAGCGCCCGTTCCTGGCCGGAAATCCCGAGCAATTGCAACGCCCACATGCCGACAAACGAGCTGACCATGAAAACATTGAAATGGGCGAAGTTGATCAACTCGAGGATGCCGTAGACGAGCGTGAACCCCAGCGCCAACAGCGCATACATCGCGCCGAGACTGAGCCCGTTGACCACCTGCTGCAGCAATACCTCGTAATCGCTCATGGGTATGACCGGCTGCTCGGGACTAACGAGCCCTCCATGGAAGCCAGATTCATCCCAACCGACCGAGGTCCTACGTGCTGCTCGCCGGCGCCGTCCCGATATACTTGTACTGGTGCACCATATCGTCGGGCGGATTGTTGGGATCGTGGTGGATCTGGAACACGCTGATGATGCGGTTGGTGATGTCGCCGTTTTCGTCGAACGACACCTCACCCTGCAACGTCTTCACTTTTGATGTCTGGATGGCATCGCGCACCGCATCCCGCGTCACCGGCTTGCCGGAAGCGGCGATGCTCTTGACCGCGTCGAGGATCACCAGCGCGGCATCATAGGCGGTGATCGAATAATTTTCCGGCTGCATGCCATATTTCTTGGCAAACGCCTCGATCCACGGCTTGGCGTCTGGGTTGGCGAGGATGTTCGGTGCGGCGATCGTCGCATACCAGTCTTCAGCCGCGGGGAAGCCGGCACCCTTTAGGACCTCGGCGGCATACATGCCGTCGCCGCCGGCTTTGAGCATGTTCGGCACGATATCGTAGGCCTGCTTGACCACCTTGACCCCGGCCTGTGACACCCCGCCGTAATAGAGCGCATCGGGATTGAGCGATTTGATCTTGGTCAGTGTGGTCGTGTAGTCGGTTTCCTTCGGATTGAGCTGGTCGCGGCCGAGCACTTTGATGCCGCGCTTCTCCGCCTGGCCCTGAAACGAATCGGCGATCCCGACCCCGTAGGCGCCGCTATCGTCGAGCACGTAGACCGATTTGACTTTCAGATTGTCGGCTAGGAAATTCGCCATATTGGGGCCTTGGAAGGCGTCGGTCGTCACTGTGCGGAAATAGATCGCCTTGCCCTTCGGCCGATACTGGCCGGCGAATTTCGGGTTGGTGATGTCGGGATTGGTCGAGCTCGGGGTCACCGTGGCGAGATCGCCCTCGCTCAGGATCGGCGCCATCGCCTTGCCGGAGCCGCTCATCTGCGGCCCGATCGCGGCGACGACGGCTTGGTTGGACACCATCTTGCGGGCGTTGGTGGCGGCCTGCACCGGGTCGTACTGGCCGGCCGTCGCGGTGCCGTCGTCGAGCTGCATGACCTCGATCTTGTAGCCGGCGATGCCGCCATGCTCGTTGGCGTCCTCGATCGCCATCATCGCGCCGTCTTTGATCAGTTCGGCGTCGTGCGCGTCGGCGCCGGTAAAGGGCAGGTTTATGCCGATTGTGATCGATTTGTCGGCGGCAACCGCCGAGCGGGCACGCACTGCGAAAGCGCCGACGAGCGCCGTCGTCGACAGATGAATGACTAGAGACCGACGTGACAGCATGAGCCTGACCTCCCTATACAGAGCCTTGGTCTGTTGCGACCTCGCAAATGTCGTGCCGAACTCGGCGACGGTGACAAGAGATTACCCGATCTTGCACTTTGGATCAGCCGTCTGCACGGGATTTCAAGAGCCCCGAGACGAGCCCGGCGAGCGAGGGCGCCTCGCCGGGGCGGAATTCGATCGGCCGGCACAATGCCGTCGCGATGAGGCCGAGGCGCGCCATCTTTTGCGCCGCGTAGGCGCTCTCGGCGGCGCCGGCGCTCAAGCGCTCGAGAACGGCGCCGCCAAGTTGCTGAGCAATCACCCCGCCGACGACATCGACGGCGCCGACCAGCGCGGCGCCGCTCGCAAGCCGGCGCAGTAGATGAACGGTGCCTGCAAGCCCGGGACGCTGGCCATAGATCTCGGCGATCTCGCGAATGAGGCGCATTGCCCGTACCGCAAAGAACAGCGTGTCGAGCAATACGGTCGGGCTGATCGCATTGATCGCGAAGGCCTGCGTCGCGGCGCGGCGGATCGCCGCCTGCGCCAGGCGATCGGCCGGTGCCAGCACAAAGCGGGCGAACAGCTCGAGCGCGTCATGCCCCGTATGATGCGGTTCGAGGGCGGCGCGATATCTCGCTACGGCCTCGCCGAGCAATGGATCGCGCGCGAGAATCGCCGTTGCGGCGCCGATCTCCTGCTTCAGTTCACCCGAGAGGGCCGACGCGATCAGGCGCCTAAGGCGTTCGGCCGAGCGCAGGCGCATGAGCCCGCGCAGCTCCGCGATCAGCCAATAGGCGGCGCCGCCGGCGCCGGCCGTGACCGCTATAGCCGCCAGCACGCCGACGCCGGTTCCATGCGCGAAGGCGCCATCGACGAATTGCGCGAGGTCGATCCCGACAACGCCGATCACGAGAATGCCGAGACCGGTCACCGCGACGGCGAAAGGCGACGGGAAATCTCGGGCCGGCGGCGGAGCGAGGCTCGGTTCCGGGGCTGCCGGCAAGCCGAGATCGAGCCGGCCGGTCTCGCCAGTCTCGACGATGCGCGGCCGCAGCGATGCTCGGGTCGGCGCGGTTTCAGTTGTCATGCAAGGGCGTCTCCCAGCAGAAAATCAAGCGCCTTGTCGAGATTGATATGGGGAACGCCGTCCCCGGCCGCTCGCTCGATCCGCGGCGGCTGGAACACCGGGAATTCGGCGAAGCGCTCGCCCCAGAAACCCTCGGGTGGCGGCGTCACCGGCACGATGCCGGGGAAAAACCGAATGCGCCGTTCGCCGCCTTCGGGCAATCCGATCACGACATCGACCTTATGCCCATCGATCACGTCGGTGCCGTCTTCGGTGCAGCGGATCGAAGCCAGTGCCATCGCCGCCACCCGCGCGTGAGCGCGCTGGGCGTGCCAGGTCGGCACGGCGACGAGGTTGGCCATCAGTGCTTCGAGATGGTCGCGTTGCAGCGCAGGCACATGGTCGGCTTTGGTCGCGGCAAAGAGCACACGATCGATGCGCGCGCCGAACAGCAGGCGCAGGAGACTGCGCCTGCCGAAACGGAACGCGGCCAGGATGGTCTCCAGCGTCAAGCGCTGGTCGGCGAAGGCCTCTGCTCCGGCGTTGAGCGCACTCAGTACGTCAACGAGGACGATCTGGCGATCGACGCCGCGGGCGAGCCGCGCGAAGAACGGCTGCACGACGACCCGCTTATAGGCCTCGAAACGCGCCTCCATCAACGCGGCCATGCTGCCTTCGCGCACCCGCCCGCCAACCGCAAACGGCATTGGGCAAAACCACAGCAGCGAGGTGTCGGTGATCTGCCCCGGGTTCAGGAAGCGCCCGGGCTGCAGTAGGCTTAGCTGTTGCTGCTTCCGGCATGCCGCGAGAAAGGCCCGATAGAGGTCGTGCGCCTGCCGGGCCGCTTCCGGATCGGCCGCGCCGTCCGACGGGTGACGCGCGAGAAAGTCGAGCCAATCTCGGGCAAGTGGGGCGCGTGCGCCGTGGCGCGCCAGGTCGAGGGTCGTGCGCGACCAGTGACGATAGCTCTGCCTCAGGAGCGGGAGATCCAGCAGCCATTCGCCGGGATAGTCGAGAATCTCGAGGCTGAGTTTGGCGTTGCCGCCGGCGGTACGGCCGAGAAAACCCGCCGGCGCGAAGCCTAGCGAGAGGTCTGCCCGGCGAAGATCGGTCGTGCTGGGCGGCCAATGCGGCGGGTCGGCCGCTAGCGCGGCGATCGTGTCGCGAACCGGGAATGGAGCGACGGTTTCGCCGTCGGATGCGCTCAACCGGGCGGCGATGATGCGCCGCTCCGCGGCGGCGCGCAAGAACGGCAGGCGGGCCGGCCGACCGGCGGCGCTCAACAGGTTGTCAACCAGGCTGGTGATGAACGTGGTCTTGCCCGAGCCGGTGAGGCCGGTGACGGCAAGCCGCACGCTCCGGTCATGGACGAGCCCGGTGAGGATGGGCAGCCGGGCGAACCGCAGTGAGCGCAACTCTGCCCGGGGAACGGCTATCCGGGCGGCTTCATCGCGACGTCGAGCATGACGTTGGGCAGGATCTCGCGGATCGCGCCGCGCAGGGCCGACTCGTCGGCGGCGGTCGCCGCCGCGATCACGCGGCGCGAGCCGCGCCGCAATACGCGGGCGGTAGCGCGACCATCGCGGCCCGGACGGATCGTCGCGAACGCATCGGCCGGTTCGATCCGCTTCAAGATCCGCTTCAGCGCCGCCAGCCCTTCGGCGGTTTCGATGTCGTAGACCGGCGTTTCCGAGGTTTCCGGCTCCTGCTCTTCCTCGACC
>DATEQL010000781.1:0-2252 GCA_035272665.1 Allostellaceae bacterium | reverse complement strand
ATGCGGATCTCGCCTGCCATTTGCGTCAAGCCGCAATGGGGTTGCCGCCGCGAATGCCGCGACTGTGGCACGTGTAGTGGCGAGAGATCAGCCAGATGAGAGCCACGGGCTGGGAGCGTATGCCAACCCGTAGCGGCTATTTCCTTTCGCTGGGACGTCGCAGGGATGGTGCGCTGGCGGAGTTTCACGCGGAACCGGTCAGTGCCCATGGGCACAGAAATCGTCACATCATGTTGGCGTTGAGGTTGGCGATGATCCAGATTGAGCCGGTGATGACGAGAAAGACGATTAGCAGGCCGAAAGCAAGGGCCAGAATATTGTTTGTGTTATCGGACCCGCTGCCCAGATGCAGAAAGAAGACGAGGTGGACGCCGATCTGCGCGAAAGCTAGCACGACCAATCCGACCGGTATCCCCGGGGGCCACAGCAAATTCGTTTGCGACACAACGAACGAAGCGATCGTCAGCAGGATGGCGAGCGCGAGCCCCGCCGTGTACGACAGAACATTAGCCGTCGACTCTTCGTGTTCGACACCCGGTGTGCGGTCGTCGAAGACGCGATCGTCCCCGACCATCAGCCGGCTCCCATTAAATAAACCAATGTCAGCACTCCGATCCAGATGATGTCCAGTGCGTGCCAGAACAGGCTCCAGCACAACAGGCGCCGCAGCACGTGAGGGCGCAGGCCTTTGACGATAACCTGCGCTACCATATAGACGAGCCAGACGAGGCCGCCAGTAACGTGCGCGCCGTGCATGCCGACCAAGGTGAAGAAGCCGGACAGAAAGCCGCTGCGCGAGGGGCCGGCGCCCTTGCTGACCATGCCGGCGAATTCCGAGATCTCGATGAAGAGGAAGGCCGCACCCAGCACGAAAGTGAGTACGGCGAAGACCAAAAAGCGCGCCTGCTGCCGCCGTTCGGCGGACAATGCCCCGAGCCCGCAGGTGTAGCTCGAGAACAGCAGGCACATAGTCTCGATAAAGACATTGCGGAGATTGAACAGCTCGGACCCGGTCGGTCCGCCAGCGGTGTTGCCCGACAAGACCGCATAGGCCGCAAACAGCCCCGAAAACATGACGATGTCGCTCAGGATGAAGATCCAGAAGCCATAGGCGACGACGATGCGTGTCGGGGCCGGTCCTCCTCCGCCCCGCCCGCGCACGCGCTCGGCGGAAACCGCGTCGATCGTTGCTATCGTCATGCGGGCCGCCCGAGGCCCAGCCGGGCCCGCTCCATTCGCGCCACGTCGGCGGCCGGGACTTCGCGCTCGCGGTTCTCGCTCCAGCCGAAGGTCAGAACCGTGACGGCGATGGCGAGGAGGCCGAGGATCACCAACCACCAGATGTGCCAGATCGCCGAAAAGCCGGCTATCACCGCAAAGAAGGCGATGACAAAGCCGATCGGGCTGTTGCGCGGCATCTCGATGGTTTCATAGGCCGGCTCGACCGCGGCAACGCCGCGCCGCTTCATCTCCCAGAATGCGTCGATCGTCTCGACTCTCGGCAATACCGCGAAGTTGTAGGGGGGCGGCGGCGACGAGGTCGACCACTCCAAGGTGCGAGCGTTCCACGGGTCGCCGGTCAGGTCGCGGCGGACTTCACGCGTGCGGATGCTGACATAGAGCTGCGCGATCTGGCAAAGAATGCCGAGAAAAATGACGATGGCGCCGACCTCCGCGACCAGCAGCAGCGGCTGCCAGCCCGGGTCGGGAATGTGCTCCAGGCGCCGCGTCATGCCCATCAGGCCCAGCACGTAGAGCGGCATGAAGGCGAGATAGAAGCCGACGAGCCAGCACCAGAAGCTGGCCTTGCCCCACCGCTCGTCAAGGGTAAATCCGAACGCCTTCGGGAACCAATAATTGTAGCCCGCCAGCGCGCCGAACACGACGCCGCCGATAATGACGTTATGGAAATGGGCGACCAGAAAGACGCTGTTGTGAAGCACGAAATCGACTGGAGGCACCGCTAAGAGGACCCCGGTCATGCCGCCAATGACAAATGTGACCATGAAGCCGATCGCAAACAGGATCGGGGTCGTGAACACGATCCGACCACGGAACAGGGTGAACAGCCAGTTGAAGATTTTGACGCCGGTGGGCACCGCAATGATCGCCGACATGATGCCGAAGAAGGCGTTGACGTCGGCGCCCGCCCCCATTGTGAAGAAGTGATGCAGCCAAACCGTGAATGAGAGGATGCAGATCCCCAGGGTCGCGAGAACCATCGAGCGGTAGCTGAACAGCCCCTTGCCGGA
>DATEQL010000780.1:0-4492 GCA_035272665.1 Allostellaceae bacterium | reverse complement strand
ATCGTCTCCCTTGTTCAACCGGCACCGCACCCGTGGCGGCACCATGGATTGAACACCAAATAATTATATACGCAATTCTTATTGTTGTGTCAACAGCAATAACCGCTAATCGACTCCAGCCACTGTATCGTAACGAACCGGAAAGTGGGCCATAATGGCCCACTTTCCCGATGATTCAGTGACCATCTTCTGGCCTACCCAGAGGCGGTCCCGTCAAACAATGGCCACACCAGAAAACCGCGGAGCGTGGGCCACGGGGGCTCTGTTTTCTCCAACTACCGCGACCCGGCGCCCGATGGCCACCTTTGACCGCCAACCGCACAATAACTGCGAATGCCCGCCTAGCCCGACCGGCGCGTAGATGTTCACCTTTACCAAAAGGTTCGGATACGTCTTCTCCTGCACGAGTGTGGCTTTAAAGTGCCCGGGATGGGCGACAATCAACCAATGCCGGACTTTGGCGGTCAGCGGTCGCGCAATTTGGGGTCGAGGGCGTCGCGCAGGGAGTCGCCGAAGAGACTGAAACCGAACACGGTCAGCGCGATCGCCAGGCCCGGAAAGATCGCGATCCAGGGTGCCGTCGAGGCGTATTCCTCGGCCCCGCCCTGCAGCATCAGACCCCACGCCGGGGTCGGCTCCTGCACGCCGAGGCCGAGATAGGAGAGCGTGGCTTCGGCAAGGATCGCCTGCCCGACAAACGCAGTTAAGAGGATCAGAAACGGCGCCACTACGTTGGGAGCCATGTGGCGCAGGATGATCCGCGAATGGCCAAAGCCGCAGGCGCGCGCGGCGTCGATATAGGGCACTTCGCGGATCGACAAGGCGCTCGAGCGCAAGACCCGCGCACAGCGCGGGATCAGCGGGATCGTGATCGCGACGATCACATTGTGGACGCCGGTGCCGAAGATCGCGACGACAGCCAGCGCCATGATGATCAGCGGGAACGCCATCACGACGTCGAGCACGCCCTGCAGGTAGAGGTCAAGGCGGCCGCCGAAATAGGCGCTGCCGACGCCGAGCACCAGCCCGGCAACGCTGGCAACGATCGCGCAGGAGAAGCCGACGATCAGCGCGGTGCGCGCACCAAAAATGATGCGCGACAGCTGATCCCGCCCGAATTGATCGGTGCCGAGCCAGTGGGCCCAGCTCGGCGCCTCGGTCATTGCCGAGAAATCGTTGGCGGTTGGGCTGTAGGGGGCGATCCAATCGGCGGCGATCCCGGCTATCGCCATGATCACCACGAGGACCATGCCAAAGGTGCCGAGCGGCTGCCGGCGGCAGAAGATCCATGCTCTGCGCAACACCGAGCGGCGGATCTCCGGCACATCATCTGCAATTGCGGGAATCGCGCGGGAAGTCGGAGCGGCGATCGTCATGACAGTTCACCCGTAGCGGATGCGCGGGTCGAGCCAGGCGTAGAGCAGGTCGACGACGGTGTTGGTCAGCACGAAGACGGCGACGACCAGCATCACCAGCGCCTGAGTCATCGTATAGTCCTGGTTCTGTATTGACTGCACCAAGAGGCGGCCGATGCCGTTCAGGTTGAACACCTGCTCGGTGACGACGAGACCGCCGATCAGAAACGCGGCCTCGATGCCGATCAAGGTCACGACCGGCAACAGCGCATTCTTCAACGCGTGCCGGTTGATGATGATGCGCTCGATCATACCCTTGGCGCGGGCGGTGCGAATATAATCCTCGCGCAACACCTCGAGCATCGCCGAGCGCGTCATGCGCATTGTCACGGCGGACGCTCGGTAGCCGACGGTCAGCGCCGGAAAGATCACCATCGATAGATTGCGCAGCGGGTCCTGCCATATCGGCACATAATCGATCGGCGGCATCCATGGCGCGCCAAAGGCCGCCTGCGAGATGTTGAGGATCGCCAGGATGAACAGAATTCCGAGCCAAAACGACGGAGTCGCGAGACCAGCGATCGAGAACACCCGGATGACGAGGTCGATCGGGCTGTTTTGTTTCAAGGCCGAGATCGTCCCGAGCGGGATTGCAATGACGTTAGCGACGACGACGGCCATGATGGCGATTTCGAGCGAGACCGGAAAACGTGCGGCAATCTCGGTCAGGACGGGTTTTCCCGACCACATCGAGATGCCGAAGTCGCCGCGAAAGAAGCCCCATACGAAATCGACGAATTGCAGAAACATCGGGCGATCGAGGCCGAGCTGGGCATGACAGGCCTGGACCGCGCGTTCATCAAAGGTGCCGCCGCCGGAGCCGAGTCGTACGACGCAGATGTCGCCGGGAATGAGGCGCATCAGCAGAAACACCAGGGCCGCCGCTCCGAGAAGGATCGGAATCACCAGCAGTAGCCGCTTTATAATGTACCGGTACATCGCCTCCGCTCCCGCCGCATCGGCTACCCTCACCCGCCTCGCTGCTCTCGGCCCCCTCTCCCGCAATGCGGGAGAGGGGGGACCCAACCCGAAGGGCTGGGTGGGTGAGGGTCGATCACTCGAATCCTGACCACTAGCGGCCGTCCTCTACGCGCTGAGCCCTGCTCCTCGTTATGTCCAAGGCCGCTCGTCATTTGTCGAGCCAGATGGTCGCCAGGTCCTGGTTGAGGTAATGACTCGGGCTGATCTTCCAGCCCTTGACGTACGATCGATAGGGGATGATCCGGTACCACCACAGCATCGGAAATTCGTGAGCCTCGCTGTCGACCACGTGCTTCTCAAAGTCGCGCATCAAGGCTCGCTGTTTAGCGGGGTCGGGCTCGTGCAGCATCCTCTGATAGATATCGATCTCCGGCTGGTCGTCATACATTCCGTAATTTTCGGTATAAACTGAGCGCGGCAGATATTTCTGCGTATCCATCAGCGGATTGACTACGCCCTCGCAATTGGCTTCGAGGACGACGTCGAAATTGCCGCTGCGCATTGCCTCGAACCATGGACCGGTCGGGACTACACGCTGGGTCGCGCGAAGCCCGACCTTGCTCCACTCGTCGATCAGCCAAGTACCGACATATTTGTAGGGCTGGTCGACATTGCGGTTCAAAAGCTCGAAGCTGAGCCCTTCGGCCCCAGCCTCTTTCAGCAGGCGCTTTGCCTCGGCACGTGACTTATCGATGTCGGGCCAGAACCCGGCGATTTGCTGCAGCTCCTCCTTGGTCGCCGCGAGCGGTGAGCCGGGGAAGACGATGCCGCCGACGGTGTGCACATTGGCGATTTTGGCGAGCGCCGGCGCGCCGTGCCATTGGTCGACGGCCAGCAATAGCGCCCGGCGAACCCTGACGTCATCGAATGGCTTCTTCTTGTGATTGGGTGTCACCAGATTGCCGCAGTTCCAGTCGCTCTCTTGTACCGTGACCTTGTCGCCGAGCTCTTTGACCAGCTGGTCGCGCGCCGCGGGCGGCAACCCCCGGAACTCCATCGCCGCCCGGTCGGCGCGGATCGCCTCGACCCGCACGGCCTGCTTATCGGCATAAATGCCGGTGAAGCCGTCGAGGTAAGGCAGCCCCTGGTGATAATAGTCGGGGTTCTTGACCCCCTTGATCGACTGGCCGATCTCGTAGCCGGCGAACTTGAACGGGCCGGAACCCATGACGTTCTTCTCGTACCAGCGCGGATCTTTTTCGAGGATCTCCTTTTTATAGATCCAGGCATAGGGGTCGGCGAGCGCCGGCAGAAAGGCGCCGGTGGCAAACTTCAGACGGAACACCACGGTCGCCAGGTCCGGCGCCTCGACCTTGTCGACCATGATGTAGTAGCTCTCGCGCGCGCTGGTTGTGGTTTCCGGCGGGTGGATGATCGCGTTCCAGCTCGCCGCCACGTCGGCCGCGGTTAGCGGCGAGCCGTCGTGCCATTTGACACCGTCGCGGATCTTGAAGGTGTAGGTCTTCCCATCATCGCTCGGCTGCGGCATGGCTGTGCACAGATCGCAGACGAAGTCGGTGGTCGAGGAAGGGTTTTCCGGGTTGATCCGGATCAGCGTACTGTAAAAAGGTGCCGCGGTATGGACCGTCGCGTAGGTGGTCTCGCGGTGACCATCGAGGCTTGGCGGAGCGTCGGCAGGGATCATGTAGGTTAACATCCCGCCCTGTTTTGGCGTCTCCTGCGCTAGCGCCGGCGCAGCCGCTATAAGGACGACCAGAAACATCAGCCCTGATCTTAGGTTCATTCTCGCCTTCCTCCCCGCGTGGGCCGCCACAATCCTTAACACCTTACATGCGAACTTCGCTGCAGGCGACCCAGTGGGCCGGCCGCACCTCGCGCAGCTCCGGGCGGACCTGCTTGCAGCTCTGGACCGCGATCGGGCAGCGCGGATGAAACACGCACCCCGAAGGCGGGTTGATCGGGCTCGGCACCTCGCCTTGGACGGGCCGGAAATCGCGGGTCGCCTCGACGCTCGGGTCGGGCACCGGCACCGCCGCCAAGAGCGCTTGCGTATAGGGGTGGAGCGGGTTGTCGAACAGCTCGTCGCACGCCGCCAATTCGACGATGTGGCCGAGATACATAACCGCCACGCGCTG
>DATEQL010000779.1:0-6503 GCA_035272665.1 Allostellaceae bacterium | reverse complement strand
TTCGCGGTCGAATTGCCCGATGGTGATGCCGATAACAATGCAACCGGCGATCGCGACGAGGATCGTGAAGCTGAAAAGAAACCTGCAGAAGGTGACCATGATCACATGGCGCCCAGCCGCATCAGCTCTGCGGCTTGCGATACATCTACAGCGGCGCTGCGCAGCGCTGCGGATTTCTCTTCTTCGCCTCTCGGATTGTGCTTCGTCATCGCACCGCACCAGCGACCCACGACGCTCTTGGTAACTTCCCGCGACGTTGGGTTATTGGAGCGCGTTGCGGTTCCGATGTGAGATCCTTGCGGGAATTTTCGTCGCCGCGGCCGGACTGCGCGCCTTTGGAACAATGGATTTCAGGGCAACTTTGCCGCTAACGGAGGATTTGCCGGAGGTATTTCGCGGCGACGGCCGCCAGGCTGGCGATGATGGCAACACCCAGCAACCACTGAGCGGCATGCAGCAACCACGAAAGCACTACGAACAGGAACCAAATGGCAACGAGAGCGACAACGATCTGCATGGCGCGAGGGTACCTCCTCTGCTAATTCAGCCGGGATATCACAGATGCGGTGCCCATGCTGCGACTACGAAGGAAATGCGCTCCGGCACTCCTAAACCGCTGCCGGAAGCACCGGCCCGTATTGAGCGAAAGCCCCTCGCCCCCGCTTGCGGGCTCCTCGTAGAAGCGTCGTCTTGACGATCGGCCGGCCATACCCGGCGACGAGCGGATCGGCGGCGGCGCGATGCTCGCGCAACGCCTGTGCGGTGCCGGCCTCGTCGGCTCCCATCAGCCGGCTGTAGCCGGCGACATCGGCGGCGAGGATCGCTGCGAGACGACGAGTGGCGGCCATGATTGACCCAGCGCTCGGTTTTTCGCGCCGAGATTAACCCGTAATCGCCGCCGCTCCCTCCCCGTCTTCAAGTCTGCGGCGCCGCGCCCTCCACCGTCTGGATGACTTCGAACCCCTCGAATTCGGGGTGCCCGAGATAGAGCGGCTTGTTGGAACCGGCATCACGGTGCGCGCGACGGAAGGCTTCCGACCGGGTCCACGCCTCGAAATCGGCCCTGCTGCGCCACACCGAGTGCGACGAGTAGAGAGTATGATCCTCCAGGTCGGGGCCGCGCAGCAGGTGAAAATTGATGAAGCCCGGTACGTCGCGCAGATGCGTATCCCGCGTCGTCCAGACCTGCTCGAAATCCGCTTGCGACCCGGGAACCACCTTGAAGCGATTCATCGCGATGAACACGGCTTCACCTATCGATTGTGAATGCTCAATACGCCGAAGGGGCGACGCAAACGTAGAACCCCGTCGCCCGGACCGATAGTCGCTAAATAGCATTTTGATTGACAGATCCTTTTTCGATATGCTATTATAGCAATTAAATCGTCGCCTTCGAGCAACCAACCGACGGCCGAGCATTAGCCGTTCGAGTGGGCTGGGCAGGACAACCTGAAAGAGAAACCCGCTGCAGATTTGCTGTAGGTGCACCAAATCGCAATAATTGATTCACTTCATAATTGTGGTGCGGCGGGCTGAAAGACGCACCGTCCGCAGGCGATCGACAGGCGAAGTCTTCCCGTCCCTGCTCGGCTGCTCTACGATCGTTCACCGGTAAAGAGTGCGTGAGCGGGAGCGAGATGAACGACAGCGCCGACAACATCATCGTCGATACCGCGACCCGCATCTTCCAGGATTTGTGCGAGCCCGCCACGATCAACGACGCCGAGAAAGGCGTTTGGCCGAAGGCTCTTTGGGACGCGCTCGAGGAGTCGGGGCTGCCGCTTGCGTGGGTTGACGACGACCTCGGCGGCGCCGGCGCGGCAATGGCCGACGGCTTCGCCGTGCTGCGCCTGGCCGGTCATTTCGCGGCGCCGGTGCCGCTCGCCGAGACCTTGATGGCCGGCTGGCTGCTCGCCCGCGCCGGTCTCGCGGTACCGAGCGGGCCGATGACGGTGGCGCCGGTTCATGCCGACGGCCATATCGTGCTGCGCGACGACGGCAGGCTCGCCGGCCGAGCGCGCCGGGTGCCGTTCGCCCGCAATGCCGGCCACATCGCCGTTCTCGTGCACCGCGGCAATAACGCTGCCGTGGCGCTGGTTGCGGCGGCAGGTCTCCCGATCAGCCAATCGACCGGCCTCGCCGGCGAGCCGCGCGACGATGTGTCGTTCGACGATGCCGTTCCCGCGGCGGTGCGGCCGGTTTCGCTCGACGAGGATCTGCTGGTCAGCTTCGGCGCGGCCGTGCGGTTGCAGCAGATGGCCGGTGCGCTCGAAAAGATCCTCGAACAGTCGGTGCAGTACGCGCTCGACCGCTCGCAGTTCGGGCGACCGATCGCCAAATTTCAGGCGGTCCAGCACAACTTGGCGATCTTGGCGGGCGAGGTGGCCGCGGCGAGTGCGGCTGCGGACGCCGCTGCCGAGGCCTGCTCCCGCCCGGTGATCAACGTCGGCGAGGTGGCGATCGCCAAGGTGCGCGGCGGCGAGGCGGCCGGCACCGGGGCCGCGATCGCCCATCAAGTGCATGGTGCCATGGGGTTCACCTACGAGCATTCGCTGCATCATGCGACACGCCGGCTGTGGGCGTGGCGCGAGGAGTTTGGCAACGAGGCGGTGTGGGCCCAGCGCCTCGGACGCATGGTCGCGGCGCACGGCGCCGACCAGCTCTGGCCCTTCATCACCCAGGGCTCATAAAGACACCGAAACCGTGAGGCACCGATGAGTTTCAGCTTTCGCTTCGACCAAGTCGAGCTGCCGCCCGAGGCCAAGGAATTGCGCCAGGAAGTGCGGGCGTTTCTGCGCCAGGAGACGGAGGCCGGCACCTTTTCGCCAGACGGAGGCAAGGGGTCGTTTTCGCGCGAATTCAGCCGCAGGGTCGGCGCCAAGGGCTGGATCGGCATGACCTGGCCGAAGAAATACGGCGGTCACGAGCGCTCGCATCTCGAGCGCTATGTCGTAACCGAGGAAATGCTGGCGGCGCGCGCGCCGACCCGCGCGCATTCGACCGCGGATCGGCAGAGCGGCCCGGTCCTGCTGCGTTACGGCCAGGAGGAGATCCGGCAGAAGATCCTGCCGCAGATCGCCCGCGGCGAGCTGTGCTTCTGTATCGGGCTCAGCGAGCCCAATTCGGGATCGGACGTGTTCGCCGCCTCGACCCGCGCGACCAAGACCGAGGGCGGCTGGCTGGTCAATGGGCGCAAGATCTGGACGAGTGGCGCGCATCACGCCGATTACATGATCGCGTTGCTGCGCACCTCGCCGTCGACCAAGGAAAACCGGCGGCACGGGCTGACTCAGTTCCTGGTCGAGATGAAGACACAAGGAATCACCACCCGGCCGATCGTCAACCTGACCGGCGGTCATGATTTCAACGAGGTCGTGTTCGACGACGCGTTCCTGCCCGACTCCCACCTGATCGGCGAGGTCGACATGGCCTGGAAGCAGGCGACCGACGAGCTCGCCTATGAGCGGAGCGGCCCCGACCGCTGGATCGAGACCTTTCCGGCCTTGGTCGAGCTGGTCCGGCGGGCGGGTGAGGAACCGAGCGAGCGGCTGGCCGAGGGCATCGGGCGCGAGGTGGCCCATCTCGCCACCCTGCGGCGCATGTCGCTCTCCGTCGCCGGCATGCTGCAAGCCGGTAAGACGCCGTCCGTCGAAGCCGCAGTGGTCAAGGACCTCGGGACCAATTTCGAGCAGGCCCTGCCCGACAAAGTGCGCCTGCTGGCGCCGCAAACCGGCGATGCAGAGCCCGACAGCAATGACGACCGGTTCGAAGAGGCGCTCCGCTACGCCACCCTGATCGCCCCCAAATTAACAATCCAGGGCGGCACCCGCGAGGTCCTGCGCGGCATCATCGCCCGCGGCCTCGGGTTGCGCTGATATGCATTCAAGAGCCGGGGCCTCCACCCCACTCTCCCTCTCCGCCCGTTTGCGGGGGGAGAGGGTAGGGGTGAGGTGGGTGCCAGAACCACGTACCGGCGCCGCCCACCTCACCCTCCCCGTCGCTACGCGACGGGTCCCCTCCCTCTCCCCCCTGAAGGGCGGAGAGGGCTGTTGCGCTGCTCCCGAATGCCTGATCTAAAACCCCTGTTTTCGCCGGACAGCGTCGCGATAATCGGCGCCTCGGCCGATACCCACACCTTGCGCGGCCGAACGACCCATTACCTGATCGCACACGGCTATCCCGGGCGGATCTATCCGGTCACGCGCAGCCTGCCGGAGGTGTTCGGGCTCCGAAGTTACGCGACGGTCGCCGAACTGCCGGAGGCACCCGACCTCGCTGTCGTCGTCGTGCCAGCGGCTTACGTCGTGCCGACGCTCGAGGAATGCGGACGCAAGGGTGTGCGCGCCGCGGTCGTGATCAGCTCCGGCTTTGCCGAGGAGCGCGGCGAGGCGGCACAGGAGCGCGACAGGGCCCTGCGCGAGGTCATCGACCGCTTCGGCATCGTCGTCTGTGGCCCCAATTCGGAGGGCCTCGTCAACCCGCTGAAACCGCTCGTCGCGACATTCAGCCCGGTGTTCCACGACCCGACGCAGAGCCTGTTTCCCGAAAGCCGCAAGAGCCGGGCGATCGCTGTCAGCTGCCAGAGCGGTGCATTGACCTTCGCGTTTTTGAGCCGCGGCTTGCCGCGCCAATTGCGATTTACTTACCAGGCCAGCGCCGGCAACCAAACCTGCCTCGAAGCGCATGATTATGTAGACTGGCTGCTCGATACCGGCGGCGCCGACATCTTCCTCGCCTATCTCGAAAGTATTCGCGATCCCACCCGGTTCCGCGCCGTCGCCGACAAGGCAGCTGAGGCCGGCAAGCCGATGATCGTCGCGAAAGTCGGCCGTTCCGAGGCCGGCCGACGCGCCGCGGCCTCACACACCGGTTCGCTGGCCCATTCCGGCGTCATAGACGATGCAATCTTCCGCCATCACGGCATCATCCGCGGCGAGGATCTCGACCACATGCTCGACATGGCGGCGGCCTTCGCCTTCTGCAAACCGCCGCGCGGCAACCGCGTCGCGGTCATCACCGGCTCCGGGGGGAGTGCCGTATGGATGTCCGACCTGCTGGCGGCGCATGGACTGGAACTGCCGGTCCTCGAAGAGGATTTGCAACAGCGGCTGATGGCCTTGCTGCCCTCCTACGCCTCGGCGCAGAACCCGGTCGACGGTACCGCGCAAGCGATCCATGAAGTCGGCTATGCGAGACTGGTGGAGATTGTGCGCGAATCGCGGCGGATCGATACGGTTCTGCTCATCGGCTCGCTTGCCAACGAAGCAACCGCGAAGCAGCGCGCCGAGGAATTGGCGGCAGTTACCGGCAATACCGAGCAGCCGATCATCCTGTCGACCTACACGACCGCGACGCCAGGCGCGATGGCCGCCTTCGCCGAGGCCGGTATCCCCTGCTACACCTCCATGCCGAGCTGCGCGCGGGCGATCCGCGCGCTCGTCGACTACGCTCAGTTCCAGGCTCGGCGCCGTCGACCGCAAACCGCGGAGAAGACGCCCCCGGGTCTGCGCGATGAGGTGGGCGGTGCGCTAGCCGCCGCCGGTCCGGTGCTGATCGAGGCCGAAGCGAAGGCCTTGCTTGCGCGCTACGGGGTGCCGCGCTCGCCCGAGGCGCTGGTGACGAGCGCAGACGAGGCAGTCGCGGCGGCCGCCCGCATCGGTGGTCCCGTCGCGCTGAAGGTCCAGTCGCCCGACATCACCCACAAGACCGAGGCCGGCGCTGTCGCGCTCGGGGTTACCGGCGAGGCCGCCGTGCGCGAGGCCTATAAGCGGGTTGTGTCAAGCGCGGAACAAGCCCATCCCGGTGCAGCGATCCACGGCGTCCTGGTTCAGGCGATGGCGGCCCCGGGCCATGAGATGATCCTCGGCGTGACGCGCGACCCCGACTTCGGCCCGATGCTGATGGTCGGGCTCGGCGGCATCCATGTCGAAGTGCTGGGCGACGTCGTTTTTGCGCCCGTTCCGATCGAGCAGCGAGAGGCGCTGTCGCTCCTCAGCGAGCTCAAGGGCGCGGCGTTGCTCGATGGAGCGCGCGGGGCGCCGCTCGCCGACCGCGACGCCTTGGCCGAACTGATCGCGACCTTGTCGCGTTTTGCCGCCGATCATGCCGATCTGATCGAGGAAATCGACCTTAACCCGGTCATCGTCCACCCGCAACGACAGGGCCTCACGGTGGTCGATGCGCTGATCGTCAAACGGTCCCCACCCTGACCCGTTTCCGGGGGAGGGAAAGGGAGGGGCGACCCAGGAGATAGCACCATGACCGCTTCCCATACTTACCGCGACATCGGTGTCAGCCAGGACGGCTTCGTCGCTACGGTCGAAATGCGCCGGCCGCCGCACAATTTCTTCGACAGCGAGCTGATCGCCGAGATCGGCGAGGCGTTCGAGCGGCTCGACAGCGACCCTCAATGCCGGGCGATCGTGCTCGCCGCGGAGGGCCGCTCGTTCTGCGCCGGCGCCGACTTTGCCAAGCGCATGGAAACCGGAACAGTCTCGGAGGGG
>DATEQL010000778.1:0-3320 GCA_035272665.1 Allostellaceae bacterium | reverse complement strand
ACCGTGATCGAGTTCGCTGCCGGATTGTCTGCGGTTGTGGCGATGACGCTGGGCGGGCTGCTGCTGCGAGCAACCACAAAGCTGCTGCGAGCAACCACAAAATTGCGCGCAACGCGGTTGGCACTCGCCGGATACGAGCGTGACCGGGCCGAGGCGCTTGCCGTGCTCGACACGGTTCCGCTCGCGGCGTTTCGTTGGCCCGCCGGCCGCGAGCAGGACGGGTACCCCGTTCGCACTGCTCCGTACGCCAAATTCCTCGCCGAGCTTATCTCCAGCGACGCCGCGCAACTCGAGGCGGCGCGGCGGGCGGTGCAATGCGGCGGCATGCCGTTCTCGCTGACCCTCAGGCTGTGCAGCGGCACGGCGTTCGATGTCGAGGGTCGGCGGACAGCCGCCGGCGAGACCGTGCTGTGGCTACTCGACGGCTCTGCGGCCGAATGCGCCCGGCAGGCAGGCGACGAGGCCGCGAGCCTGCGCGAGATGATCGAGGCGATCCCGGTGCCGCTCTGGCGGCGCAGCCGCGACGGCACTCTGGTCGATTGCAACCGAGCCTATGCGAGTGCCCTTGACGCGACCCGCGAATTGGTGCTCGCCGAAGACCGAACGCTGGCGCCGGCCGCAGATCGACGCCACGCCGGCTGCCATGTCGTTATCGGCGGCTCCCGCCGCTTGCTCGACATCACCGAGATGCCGTGTCCGGAGGGTGGGGTGATCGGCCATGCGCTCGACCGCACCGATGTCGAGACAGCGCAAGGCGAGCTTCGCCGTCACATCGGCGCGCACGCCGAGGTCCTCGAAAACGTCGGCTCTGCCGTCGCGATCTACGGTGCCGACAAGCGGCTCACATTTTTCAACGCCGGGTTCGCAGCATTGTGGGGCCTCGATGCCGCGTGGCTCGCCGCGGAGCCTTCGTTCGGGGACGTACTGGAGCGGCTGCGCGAGCGGCGCCGCATCCCGGAACAAGCCGATTTTCGCGCCTTCAAACGCGAGCGCCTGCAGCTCTTCACCTCGCTGATCGCGCCGCGACAAGAACTAATGCATTTACCGGACGACCGCACTCTGCTGCTGTCCATCTCACCGCATCCGCTGGGCGGGCTCACCTTCGTCTACGAGAACGTGACCGATCGGCTGGCGCTCGAGCGTTCGTGCAAGAGCCTCACTCAAGTGCGGCGTGCGACCCTGGACAATTTGTTCGAGGGCGTGGCGGTCTACGGCAGCGATGGTCGACTGAAGCTGCACAATCCTGCTTACCTCGAGATCTGGGGGCTGACGCAGGACGATGTCGCCGGCGAGCCGCATATCGGCGAGATCGTCGACAAGATGCGCTCCTTTCTCGACGACGGCGTCGATTGGCCGGCAATGAAGCAGCGGATCATCGCCAGGGTCACCGCACGCGCGGCGGCGAGCGGCCCGCTCTCCCGCACCGACGGCTCGATGTTGCAGGCGGCGACGGTACCTCTGCCCGACGGCAATGTGCTCTTGACCTATCTCGACGTGACCGACACGGCCCGGGTCGAGCGGGCGCTGCGCGAACGCAACGAGGCGCTCGAAACCGCCGGACGGCTCAAGAGCGAATTTATCGCCAACGTGTCCTACGAGTTGCGTACCCCATTGAATGCCGTCATCGGCTTTGCCGAAATCCTGGCCAACCAGTATTTCGGAACCCTCAACCCCCGCCAGCTCGATCACAGTCAAAGCATCCTTGCCAGCGCGCGGCTGTTGATGAGGCTGATCAACGACATCCTCGACCTGGCGACGATCGAAGCGGGCTACATGGTGCTCGAGACCGGCAAGGTCGACGTCTCCGAGATGCTGCAGTCCGTCTTGACACTGACCCGCGAGCGCGCCCGAAGCCAGGATTTGGAGCTCGACCTGCTCTGCCCGCCGGAGATCGGGGTGATCGAGGTCGACGAACGGCGCCTCAAACAAGCGCTCTTCAACCTGATCTCGAATGCGATCAAATTCACCCCGGCAGGCGGTGCGATCCGCCTCGAGGCGGATCGCACCGAAGCGGCGCTGCTGCTGACGGTCGCTGATACCGGTGTCGGTATTCCGCTGGCGGATCAGGCCCGCGTTTTCGAGAAATTCGAGCGTGGTGCCAGGCAATCGGGGGCGGGTCTCGGCTTGTCGCTGGTCAAGAGCCTGATCGAGTTGCACGGCGGAACCGTCGTGATCGAGTCGGCGTCCGGACAGGGAACCAGGATTACCTGCCGGCTGCCCGTCGCCCAGCAACCGGCCGGCTCAGGCGGCGCGAGCGATGTTCGCGGCGACGCTCAAGCGTTGACCGCACCGGCGCCGTGCCAATAGCGCAGGGCAGGGAACGAAACCACGCGCATCGACAGCGGCCCGCCGGAGGTGTTGGCCGTCTCTCCCGCTCTTCCAGCAGCGAGCCTGGTTGGTTTAGCGTAGACTGCTATCCGGTCGGAGGAGGGGAACCGAGTGTCGATGACCGAGGAGGCGACAAGGGCAACTCGCGGTCAGGCGATGCCAGATAGGGCGATCGCCGGCGTTATCCCACTCTTTCGCGGCCATACCGTGCTTGTGCTCGGCGACGTGATGCTCGACCGATACGTGTCCGGTGAGGTCAGTCGGATTTCGCCCGAGGCCCCGATCCCGGTGCTGAGGGTCACGGGATCCCGGGCGAGCCTGGGCGGTGCCGCCAATGTCGCCCACAATGTGGCGGCGATGGGGGCGCGAGCCATCCTTATCGGCGTCGTCGGCGCCGATCAGGCGGGTGCCGAGATCGAGCGCCTCGTCGCGACAGCCGGCGGTGACATCGATGCCAGGCTGTTTGCAACGTCGCGTCGTCCGACCACGGTAAAGACAAGATTCATCAGGGGTTCCCACCAATTGCTTCGGGTGGACGATGAGGCTGTCGATCCGCTCGACAACGACAGCGCGGCCGAGGTGAGGCAGCGTTTCGAGCGGGCATTGGCGGAGTGCGACATCGTCGTGCTTTCCGACTACGCGAAAGGGGTCCTCTGCCATGGTGTGTTGGAGCCGGTGATCAGCCTCGCGCGCACAGCTCGCCGGCCGGTGATCGCAGACCCCAAGCGAGAGTCTTTTCATGCCTACCAAAACGTTACCATCCTGACGCCCAACGCTCACGAAGTGACCCAGGCAACTGGAATCGATGCTTCGGACGATGACGGCGCCGAGGCGGCAGCCCGGATCGCGCTGGATACCGCTGCGTGCGAGGCCGTTCTCGTCACTCGTTCGGAGAACGGCCTGACCTTGGTGCGGCGGGGTATGCCGGCCTTCCACCTGCCGACGCGGGTGCGGGAAGTCTCCGATGTATCGGGTGCAGGGGACACCTTCGT
>DATEQL010000777.1:0-2198 GCA_035272665.1 Allostellaceae bacterium | reverse complement strand
CGCTCGCCGTCGATGAACAGCTGGCGGTCGTCGCGCAGCGACTCCAGCAATTCCTTGCCGGTGCGAATAGCCATGTCTGCGTCTCCTCGTTTGCTCGCCGCCCCTCACCTTCCCATCGCTAACGCGACGGGCCCCTCCCTCTCCCCGCGTCAGCGGGGCGAGGGACTTAGCCGTCGCTGTCGAGTTCCGGGTAGTGCCGGAAGATGCCGTGCTCGTTGAACGCGAGCCGGCGATTGGAACCGAGATAAGCGGCGATCCGGGGACGGGCTGTGACCCGGCCGTGCACGGCCACGACCCGGGGGTATTTCGGCTCGAGCCGCGCCATCGCCTGCGGAAAGGCGTAGCGCAGTCCTGCTACGACCTGGAACAGCGAGAGGTCGGGGTAGGTGAGCTGTCCTCCGACCAGATGCCCGTCGCCGGCCGTATTGCGTGCCAGCACTTTCTCGAGATAGCCGAGGTATTTGGGCGCCCGTGATTTCACGAAGTCGGCAGAGCGACGCTTGGCCTCGGAGCGCTGATCCTCGTAGTAGAGGCTGCTCGCGATCGGGTGGTGGGTATCGTGCACCTCATCAACCAGATCGGCGATCGTCAGCTGTAGTTGATGCGCCCAGAGCCGGCCGGCCTCGCCCGTCGGGGCGAGGTCGTGGCGCGGACCGAGATAGAGGAGAATGTTGGCGGTCTGACCGATCAGCAGCTTTCCGGCTCTGAGAAAAGGCGGGGCGAAGGGCGGGTGTTCGACCTCCTCGCCGTCGAGCAGGCGCAGCATCTCGCCCTGCCCACCCGCCGTCCTGGCGACATCGACATAGTCGGCCCCAGCCTCCTCGAGCGCCAGGCGGACGAACTCGCCGCGCCCCTGGATCCCGTCCCAGTAATAGAGCTCGTACCGCATAGGGGCGCTCCTTTTCCTGTCCGCTGACCGGGCCGCGCTCAGCTCGCGCGGCGACAGCTCCGGCAGACGAGACGCAGGCGATCGCTGATCTGCGGCCGGATGTGCTCGGGCATCGGCGTCGACCCGCTCGCCTGCTTCCATTCCGCGCTGTCGACCACACCGGGTGACGCAAGGTGATAGAGCGCTACGTATTTCGGGTTGCCGCCGGCGGTCCGGAAGCGGCGGGCGCTCAGCACCCCCGGCACGCGGGCGAGTGCGGGGACATGCTCGTTGTCGTACCAGGCGTTGAAAGCAGTCTCGACCCCAAGTGCAGGGGTCATCCCGACCAACAGCAACCCGCCGGCGTTGTCCGGCGCCGTCTCGTCGCCGGGCAGGATCTGATCGCCTTCGAAGCGCACGAGGCGCTGAACGCGGGCGGTCACGCGCTTCGACCAGGGCGACAGGTTCTCGCCGCCGATCGCCCGGTAGCCCGGGCTCTGCAATACCGACACGCTTTCGAGATCGTAAGTCGCGACCGATTGCTTGGGGTTCTCCGCACCGATCCAGCGCTGGCAGGTCAGAAAGCCGGGCACACGCTGCCGCTCGGGGATGTGCTCGGTGTCATACCAGTCGTTGAACTCGTCTTCGGCGACATTCGAGAAATCCATCGCCGCTATCAAAACACCTTTCGCCATGGCCACTTCCTCCGATTATGCGGGTGAAATGCTACGCCGTGAAAGCCGAACCGTCCAACTTTCAGGTCGTGGCGCGGGCGATCGCCGCCATAATCAGCTCGGCGGCCTCCCCGGCGTCCGCCCAGCGCACGACCTTGACCCACTTGCCCTCTTCCAGATCCTTGTAGTGGCGGAAGAAGTGGGCGATCTGAGCGCACAGGATCGGTGGCAGGTCGCGATATGAGCGCACACCGCTGTAAAACGGGTGCAACGCGTCGACCGGGACAGCGAGGATCTTCTCATCCGGGCCCTGCTCATCCTCCATGATCAGGGCGCCGACCGGCCGGCAGCGCGCCACCGCACCCGGCACGATCGATGCCGGTCCGACGATCAGCGCGTCGATCGGATCGCCGTCCAGCGCCAAAGTGTGCGGCACAAACCCGTAGTTCCCCGGATAGAACATCGCGGTGTGTAGAAACCGGTCGACGAACAACGCGCCCGACTGCTTGTCGAGCTCGTATTTGACCGGGTCGCCCCCCTGCGGGATCTCGACGACGACGTTGATGTCGTTTGGCGGGGCGCGACCCGCGGGGATCTTGGCGAGATCCATGGGAAGCGCCGGTTACGGCGCCATTCCCTTCTCGGCCAGCTCGCGC
>DATEQL010000776.1:0-2554 GCA_035272665.1 Allostellaceae bacterium | reverse complement strand
CGCGGCAGGCGCAGGTGCTGAGCATCAGCCGGGGCAGCGTTTATTACCGGCAGAGGGCCATCTCGGACGCCGATCTTGCCATCATGCGGCGCATGGATGAGCTGCATCTCGAGTATCCGTTCGCAGGCAGCCGGATGCTGCGCGATCTGCTGACGGCGGAGGGCTTCAAGGTCGGCCGTCAGCATGTCACTACGCTGATGAAGCGGATGCGCATGGAGACGCTGTATCGCAAGCCGAACACATCCAAACCGGCGCCTGGCCACAAGATATACCCGTATCTCTTGCGCAATCTGACGGTGACACGACCGAACCAGGTCTGGGCCATGGACATCACCTACATTCCGATGGCGCGCGGCTTCGTCTATCTCACCGCCGTTGTCGACTGGTTCAGCCGTCGGGTTCTCGCCTGGCGTCTATCGATCACCATGGAGGTGGAGTTCTGCATCGAGGCGCTTGAAGAGGCGCTCGCCCGGCACGGCAGGCCGGACATCTTCAACACCGATCAAGGCAGCCAGTTTACCAGCGCCGACTTCACCGGCATCCTCGTCGGGAACGGCATTGCCATCAGCATGGATGGCAAGGGTGCATGGCGCGACAACGTTTTTGTCGAGCGGGTCTGGCGCTCAGTGAAGTATGAGGAGGTGTATCTCCGAGCCTACGACACGGTTTCCGAGGCCCGCGCCTCGATCGGTCGCTACTTCGGCTTCTACAACGCCAAGCGCCCTCATTCGAGCCTTGACCGGCAAACGCCAGACCATGCTTACTTCAGTGGCTTGCAGCAGATCGCGGCAGCCTGAACCCGGCAGAGGTGCCACTTATCTAAACCGAAACGCTGTTCAGACAAACCGAGCCACCGCTGATTGCCCCGCGTCTTCCACTGGACCCAGACGACGCAACGCAAGCGTCTGCGTGTCCAGCCGTCCAGCGATGCCAACTCGTGCAGTTGGCTGAAGCCGAAATATCCGGCCCATCCCCGCAGCAGCGGGTTCAGGTCGGCGATCATCCGATCCAGGCTTACCCCGCGATGTCGCCGTGTCAGATCGCGCACCCGGTCCTTGAACCGAGCGACGGCCTTGTCGGCGATGCGCCGTCGCGGTTGCGGATCGTCCGTGACCGTGAAGCCAAGGAACGATCGCTCCCACGGCCGGGCGACGGCACTCTTTTGCGCGTTGACCTGGAGCTTAAGACGTCCCTCGATGAAGCGGGTCACGCTCGTCATGACCCGGTGGCCGGCCTTTTCGCTGCGGACGTAGATGTTGCAGTCGTCCGCGTAACGCACGAAGCGGTGGCCACGACGCTCAAGCTCGCGATCCAATTCGTCCAGCACGAGATTCGAGAGCAGCGGCGAGAGCGGGCCGCCTTGCGGGGTGCCCTCCCGACTGGCCTCGAACAGCCCGTTGTTGAGCACACCGGCCGTCAGGTAGCTTCGGATGAGCCGAAGCACCCGCCGGTCCGGTATGCGCGCTGCCACGCGAGCCATCAGTCTGTCGTGGTTGACCCGGTCGAAAAATTTCGCCAGGTCTATATCGACAACGAACTGATAGCCTTCGGTCACATAGGCCTGCGCCTGTGCCACCGCTTGCTGGGCAGAGCGGCCCGGCCGGAAGCCGTAGCTGTGCTCGCTGAACGTCGGGTCCCACAACGGCTGAAGCCGCTGCAGCACCGCTTGCTGGATCACGCGATCAATCACGGTTGGAATGCCGAGGTCGCGTGTCCCGCCGGCCGGTTTCGGGATTTGCACCCGACGCACCGGTTGCGGCTGGTAGCAACCCTGGAGCAGTTGACGTTCGATCTCCGGCCAGCGCGCCTTCAGGATGCCCGGGAGTTGTCGAACGGTGATCCCGTCGACGCCCGGCGCTCCCTTGTTGCGCACTACCGCACGCAACGCCGCTTCTATGTTGTCGGGGTCACAGATCGCCTCCATCAGATACGCAGTGGGTGCCGGGCTTTCGGGTTCGGACGCCGCCGCGATCACTTCGACCTCTCGCGCGACCGGACGCGGGGCTTCACCCCTGCCCGGCATCGGCAAGTCCAGCGTGAACTGGAATGGCGGTCGCGGTGTGCTCATGAGACGTCCAAGCTACTTGCCCTCTCCTTCAACCCCTTGCGGGGACCGTTCGGGCCTTCAGCCGCCGGAGCGGCCTACTATGCCCTCTGCTGACTTCTGCGCCGCGGTCAGGGGGCCTTGCGGCTCCCTCAGTCCATTCGGTTTCCCGATGGGACACGGTGCAGATCTCCTGGGGTAAGCCCCGCAGTCTTCCTCGCACACCTGCCGGATTTACAGTCCAGGCCCTTGATGGATATGGACTTCGCGACTTCCTGCCCGCTCGTCCGGCCCGTGCTGCCTCGTATCCGATTGCTGTTCGTCAGGTCGCGATTTCGTTCCACGCTTCCTTCAGACGGTCCCTCGCGGTTCCGCCCTTGCGCTTCACTCGTGCTTCACCTCCATCAGGTTGCACAGGGGACTTTCACCCCCAGACTGCTGGGCATGCCCAGCACACAGGCTGGCGCTGCGCGCCACCGCCGTCGGCGGCTCTGGCCTTGAGCAGCGCCG
>DATEQL010000775.1:0-4571 GCA_035272665.1 Allostellaceae bacterium | reverse complement strand
GGCTGTCTCGATGCCGGCGAACATCCTTGTAAACGCCTCGACATTCCAAAGCACTTCGAACCGGCGGAGGCCATCGACCGGTACGAGCTCTCGATCGGCGTTCGCTTCGAGCCAGCGAACCGCAGCCTCGGGCTCGAAGCCCGGATCCATGATGTAAATTTTCCGGTCCCGTGTCTCGGTCTTTGCAGCGACGGGCCTGCCGTCCCGCAGCGCATCGAGGACCTCGTGGAAGCCCAGCGGATAGGTTAGATTGAAGAAACCGTCATGGATCCGCAGGATGCCGTCCGCCTCGACGATGGTCACCGTGTGGGTGACGCTGCTCGCCAACCCGAATTCATAGCACCAGGCACGAAAGCCCTTCTTGGTGAACGCTCGCCACAGCGCCAAGGCCGTGTCCCCGCCCCGCGATCCGGTAGCGGCCGGTGTTTCGCGGTAGACCTTGCGGCGAAGCCTGTTCAGGCGTCGTGACGCGTCCTTCAATTCGATCCATCCCTCGTTGACCGACGAGCTTTAGGATACCCGCTCGTCGTCGCCGGCGTCATCGGGTCAAGCAAGCCACCGTTATTCGACGTTTGATATTCGCTGGAGCGCCGAGCATCATCATAGAGATGCAATCCCTCCGGTCAGGCGCGGCCTTCTGTATTCTCGGCCTCGTTTGTTGCCTTGGCACCGGCTGCGACATTATTCCCCACGACGTCGGTCTCGCGGGGCGCTGCGCCGACATCATGCAGCGCGCCTTCCCCAGCGCAACGATCGAGATCGGCAAAAGCGAGGCCTCGGCGACCGGCCTGACTACGATTGTTGCTCGTGTCGATGGGGTCAGGAGCGATCTGCCCCCGGATGCGCCTTTGCTGCACGAGTTGGCCGTCGAGTGCCGCTTCGACGACAATATCCTCACGGGGTTTCGCTGGACGGCTGGCCCGCTGCACTGATCGGCGGAAGGAACCTGGTTGACGTGCCCGAGACTGGCGCCCCGGCAGCCTCTGGTTCATATTCGGACCATGAGCCGATCCAAAACCGCGGCGCGCGGAGAGCAGGTGTGATGGACATCGGGCCGGGAGCGAAACACAGGCCGAAACGCGAACCACCGCAGCGTGATGTGCGTGTGAGTGCGAATGCCGGGCTGGTTGTGCCGCTCAACCAATTTTTCGCCACTCCGCCGGTCGCCTGTCCCTATGTCCCGGGTCGTGCCGAACGCAAGCTGATCGTCGATCTCCGCGGAGAAGGCGGTGCGGCCTTCTACGACGATCTCTCGCGTGCCGGATTTCGACGCAGCCACCGCTTCGCCTACCGGCCGGCGTGCCGCGGCTGTGCCTCGTGCGTGCCGGTACGGATCGCCGTCGAGCGCTTTCGCCACACCCGCTCGACGCGACGAATCCACAATACTAATCGGGACCTTTGCGGCCGACTCGTCGCTGCCCGCGCTACGCCGGAGCAATTCCGGCTGTTCTCGGTCTATCAGCGCAAGCGCCACAGCGACAGCGACATGGCGTTGATGCGCTACGGAGATTACCGCGCGATGGTCGAGGACACCCCGGTGCGGACGGCAATCGCCGAGTATCGTGGCGATCGGGGAGTTCTAGTCGCGGCGTCGCTGATCGATCTCCTCGATGACGGGGTTTCCGCCGTCTACAGCTTTTACGATCCCGATCAGACAAAGCGTAGCCTCGGGATCTGGAGCGTTCTCTGGCTCGTCGAGGAATGCCGGCGGCGCGGGCAACCTTTTGTCTATCTCGGGTACTGGATCGCCGAGAGCCCGAAGATGGCTTACAAAGACCGCTTCCCGGCACTGGAACGCCTGGACGAGGGCGGTTGGACCGTGTTCGCCTGATAATGGCGATCGGTGTTCTCGATTCCGCGATTTTCGCGGACATGTTCGGGACCCGGCGATGCGCGGGATTTTCGGCGACCGCCCATTCCTCGCGCGCTGCGCCGAAGTCGAGGCAGCCCTCGCCCGCGCTCAGGCACGGCTCGGGATCATCCCGACCGAGGCGGCAGAAGCGATTACGCGTGCGGCGATCGCGCTGGCGACCGGCCACGAGGCGCTCGACCTGGCGCGCCTGAAGCAGGAAACCGAGACCGTCGGCTATCCGATCCTGCCGCTCGTCCGCCAGCTTTCCGAATGGGCAGGCGACTGGGGGCGTTACGTTCACTGGGGTGCCACGACCCAGGACATCATGGATACGGCAGTCGTGCTGCAGATCCGCGCCGGGCTCGCGCTGATCGAAGAAGACTTGACGGCGGTGCGCGGCCACCTCGCCAAGCTCGCCCGGCGCTATCGCGACACGCCGATGGCCGGACGGACCCACCTGCAGCACGCCCTGCCGGTGACCTTCGGTTACAAGGCGGCAGTGTGGCTCTACGCTTTCGACCGGCATGCCGACCGGCTGCGCGAGCTGCGCCCGCGGGTGCTGGTGGCCCAGTTCGGCGGCGCCGCCGGCACGTTGGCCTCGCTCGGCAACGGCGGCGAAAGCCTCGCGACCCGCGCCGAGCTCGCCCGCGAGCTGGCGCTCGACGACCCGCCGATCACCTGGCACGTCGTGCGCGACGGCATTGTCGAGACCGTGCAGGTGCTGGCGTTGCTGGTCGGCAGCCTGGCCAAGATCGCCTTCGATATCATGCTGATGTCGGCGACCGAGTTCGGCGAGGCGGCCGAACCCTTTGTCACCGGCCGCGGGTCGAGCTCGACGATGCCGCAAAAGCGCAACCCGATCTCGTGCGAGCAGATCCTCGCCGCTGCGAAGGTTCTGCGCCAGCAAGCGGGGCTGGCGCTCGACGCGATGGTGACGGATTTCGAGCGCGCAACCGGTCCCTGGCATGTCGAATGGGTGGCTCTGCCCGAGGCCTTCGGCTATGCCGCTGGCGCGCTGCATCAGGCGCGGTTCTTGGTCGGCGGGCTTATCGTCGATACCGGGCGCATGGCAAAAAATCTGGCGATGACGCACGGGCTCATCGTCGCCGAGGCGGTGATGATGGGATTGGCGCCATACACCGGCCGCACCGAGGCGCACGACCTCGTCTACGACGCCTGCCGTGTCGCCATCGAGACCGACCGGCCATTACTCGACGTGCTGCTCGAGACACCTGCGGTCGCCGGCCCGCTCGGTGCGGAGAAGCTCCGCGCTCTGACCGACCCTGCCAACTATCTCGGCGCCGCACCCGCGATGGTCGACCGCGTGCTCGCCGAGCGCTCGGCTCAACTTGAGACGGGGTCTTAACTGCCGCAGCAGCGGAGGTTGAAATGTTGAGCAATTTTGATGCCCGCAAACTCAAGGCAATGGCCATCGAGTTCTGGAAACGAGGTGGGCTGGATACCCTCGTCAAGGTTTGTCCGCTTGGCACAACCCCCGATCCCGGCCGGAGGACTGGTTACTGCACCACCTTCAAATTCATCGTCGGCCGAACCCCCCTCGAGATCGAGGAGATCGTCGGCCTTGCTAGAGGCAGCAAGCTTACTATCGGCGCCGATATCTTTGTCGTCGATCCGCTGCCGATGCCGCCGCAATTCGAGCTCCGCGGCTATTCACAATGCCCAGCGGGGATTCCGACCAACGCGCACCCCGGTTATCCGCCTGGCCTTGGCGCGCCGCAGTGGGAGCTGTCGGGCTATCCGCAGTCGGGGTTGAAGCTGATCGCCTCGGTCCCCGCAGGACAGCGTTTCACCTATCAGGCGGCACGGCTGCCGCCGAGACCGTAGTGGGTATCCGGGGGCCTTTCCGCATGGGCTCATCGTCGCCGGCGATGGTCGACCGCGTGCTCGCCGAGCGCTGAGGCTTGCCGGCCGCAAACGGTCCCCGTACAACTTCGCCGAGGCCGGGTTTCTCGTATCCGGCGAAACCGGGAGCGACAGCATGAACACCACATCGCGCCGCCGATTTCTCCAGCTCGCCGGGCTCGGGGCCGTCGGCACCGCGATCGGGCCGCGATCCCCGTCTGCGGAGACCAAGTCGCTGACCCTCCTGCACGAAAGCTCGTTCATCAAGACTTACGACGAATACTTTCAGAAGACGCTCGCGCCAGCTTACGAAAGAGAAACCGGCGTCAAGGTCAATTACGAGTTGACGAGCGTCGGCAGTCTGCCGACTCGGATTACCACGATCAGCGAAACCGGGTCGGGGGCGGATGTCACGGCGACTTTTTTCTTGCTGCCGTTCCTGTTCGATGAAAAATTGCTCGATGTTAGCGACATCGCCGACGAGATCGGCAAGAAGCAGGGCGGCTGGTACGACGCGGCCAAGGAAGCGGCGGTCGTCAATGGCAAGTGGAAGACGATCCCGTTCAGCAATATCGGCCAGCTGATGAACTGGCGCACGGATTGGTTCGCCGAGGTTGGCTTCAAGCAATTCCCGGAGACCTGGGACGAGCTCTACGAGGCGGGCAAGAAGTTGAAGGCGAACGACCACCCCTTTGGCTTCGAGCTGGGCCACGGTTTCGGCGACAACCACGGCTGGCTCTACCCGCTCTTGTGGTCCTACGGCGGCGCCGAGGTCGATCCCGACGGCAAGACTGTCGTGATCGACTCCGACGAGACCGCGCGCGCCATCGATTTCGCCCGCAAATTCTTCCGCGAC
>DATEQL010000774.1:0-5090 GCA_035272665.1 Allostellaceae bacterium | reverse complement strand
GGCGCTCGCTCAGCATCCGGCGCGCATCGTCCAGGCGGTCCGCGCCGAGATAGGCCTTCAACAGCGTGAACTCCACCAGGTCGAGCTGTGCGCGGCTACCGCCGATGCGTTCGAGTTCGCCGGCAATCGGTTCGAGAGCGTTGATCGCGGCGGAGAAATCTCGCCGTTCGAAAGCGGCGAAGGCGTGCGACACCGCCGGTACGCAGGGGCCGGATGGATAACGACCGTTGCGCGCGAGCTCGTCCATCTGCCGTGCGCGCGCCTCCAGCGCCGCGTCATTGCCAGCCACGACCTGCGCGAGCGCGATGTGCATGTCGGAAAAGGCCGCCGCGGCGCGCGGAAACGCGCTGTTCGCGAAATCGTGCATCATGCGCCATGCTTCGGCGTCGCGCGGATGCCCGGCGAGCTCCCAGCGCCAGAGAAAGGAAACCGCATCGTTTACCTTCCCGCGCGGCGGCCCGCTGTGTACATCAGGTGAGAAGGCTTCCCGGAACAGCCGGAACGCTGCCGCCGCATCGCCGGCCTCGAGGTCGCCGAGCGCCAGATGCCAACTCAGGTGGCTGTACAGGAAGCCGTTGCACGGATAGGTGGTGAGCCAAGACGCCAGGAAGGCGCGGGCCGCGTTTGCATCGCCCTCCTCATAGCAGAGGTGCGCGCGGGCGTGCGCCGCCCAGGGATTGTGCGGGTTTTGCGCGAGGGATCGATCGATCTTTGGGCGGGCGGCGTCTCGCTGTCCATTCTCCGAGAGCGCCATGCCGTGATGGGCTGTGAACCACCAATCGTCGCCCCAGCTCGGGGCGAGCCTTTGCAGCAGGTCCAGCAATGTGCGTTTCTGCCCGGCGCGGCCGGAACTGCCGATCAGGCCGTTGGTGAACGCGGTGGTGCCGAGTACCAGGGCGTCGCGCGGCCAGGCGTTCAGGTGCACCCGCAACGCGGAAAGTGCCGCTTCTGCCTCGCCCGCCACAAGCAAGTCGAAAAATGCGATATGGCTGGCTTCCCGAGCGGAGAGACCAGCGGCGAGGGAATTGGCCGACGCCATCGACGCGCGTGCCGCTACCGCGTCCCCGCGTTCCAGCAGCATGTGTGACTTGGCGGCATGGGCGAGGGCGAAGCCGGGGTCTGCGGCGATGGCACGATCGAACCCCTCGAGCGCGCCGGGGTACATGGTCAGCTTCGCCTCACAGCCCTCCACATAGGCTTCCCGCGCGGCGGACGAGGTGGTGGACAAGGGAAGTTCGTACCGGTCCGTCAACATGAGGATCCTCATCGCGGAATTCGGCGAAAACGATACGATCCGCCTGGGCGCCCGCGGAAGAGGGTACGTTGATCTGGTTGCGGCCACCAAGGCGGTATCGCCGGGTTGGCTGTAGGTCCGCAATGGCTCGGTCGGCGCCGTCAACGACCGGGTGCTGGCGGTACCGTTGAATACGCGCTCAGCGTGAAATCTCCTCGAGCCGCAGCTGCGTCGTGCGCGGCCCCATCGCGCCGATGACGGCGAACACGATGATCATCGCCCCGGCAATGATCAGAAAGACGCCGGTCGTGCCCTAAGGCCGGAGGAAGAGGACAATGAAGAAATCCACGAAGATCGTGCTGAACCGGCTCCAGGAATAGGTGAAACCGACGGCGCGGATCCGGGTCGGATAGAGCTCGGACTGATAAGCATGCAGCGAGTAGGCGAGGATGGTGTTGGGAAACGCGATCAGGAGGCCGAATACGATCAGGCCGAGGGCCGACCTCCGCTGCGAAAGCAGGAGGCCGAAACTCGCGATCGCCAGCGCCGCCCCGGCGAGCTGCTACTTTCGCTCAAAGCGATTGTTTCGCGGCAGAAGCGGCTGTGCAACCGGCGAGACCTGTCCGGCCGGGAAAAAACGGCAACGACAGGACGCTGCCGATCGCGCCGGATCCATCGCTTCGGTTGCCGACGATACCGGCCTTATTGCCCTAAGCGCCCCGAACCCAGACAATGGCGTCCGTCGGCGCCGAGGAAAGTCGGATGAGATCGCCGGCGCGCGTGGCCGCGAAGCAAGCACCTGACGGGAGGGGCGAATGTCGTCGTTGGATCGCAGGCGTTTTCTGCAGGCCTCGGCTGCGCTGGGCGGCGCGCTGGTTTCCTGCGGCATCGGCAGAGCCACGCGAGCAGCGCCCACGCGCATCGACGCGCCGGTCGTCGACAAGGTCGTCATTCGAGAGATCACCGACAACCAGCACAACATCTTCCTGAAGCCGCTCGAAAGCCCCGGTCTTAGCGTGCAGCGCACCGGGCTGATGCCGGCAGGCAAGACACTCGAAAGCGAATGGGGCTTGGCACTGCACATAGAATCGACCAGAGGCGGCGAAGAGCGGCGCTATCTGCTGGACTTCGGCTTTACTCCGGACGTCTACGTCAACAATCTCGACTTGTTGAAAATCGACCCCTCTGGGGTGGACGCGCTTCTTCTCAGCCACGGGCACTTTGACCATTACGGCGGTTTGATCGGGTTCCTCGAAGCGCGGCGGGCGCAGATGCCCAAGGATCTGCGCCTTTATACCGGCGGCGAGGACGATTTCTGCCACCGCTTGTGGCGGAAGCCTGACGGCAGCTTTTTCGATTACGGCACCCTCGACCGGCGCAAGCTGAAGGCGCTGAACGTCGAGCCCGTGATGTCCGAGGATCCGATCCTCATCGAGGGCCACGCCTTCACGACCGGCATCATTCCGCGCTCCAGCATCGAGCACGTGCTGCCCAACAGCTGGGTCGAGATCGGGATCAAGGACGGGCTGGGCTGTGACGCCAATGCGTATATGAACCACCATTTCACCGCCGAGGAGCTTGCCGGCAAGCCGCAGCCCGACCAGCATTGGCACGAGCATGCCACTTGCTTCCGGCTCGGCGACCGCGGGCTGGTGGTCATCAGCTCATGCGGGCATGCCGGAATCATCAATACGCTGAAGCGCGCCCAGGAAGTCAGCGGCGTCGACAAGATTTACGCGCTCGTCGGCGGCTTTCACCTCGCACCTGCGCCCGACGACTATCTGCGCCAGGTCATGGCGGAGCTGAGGAAGTTCGACCTCGATCACGTGATGCCGATGCATTGCAGCGGACAGAATTTTGTCGATCTTGCGAACAAGGAGATACCGGAAAAACTAGTGCTTTGCGGCACCGGCAGCAGCTTCACATTTACTGCTTGAGCAGGCGCAATTTTCGCGTCGCCTCGGCGCCGCAGCTAACGACGAGGTCCTCGCGCGGCATGTGGGGCTGGCAGGCGGGCTGGGTCGACCACGAGACGGCAGGGGGCAAACGGCGATGAGCAGATATGTCGGCGCGCTCGACCAGGGTACGACCAGCACACGCTTCATGATCTTCGACCACGATGGCGCGACTGTCACCGGCGCCCAGAGAGAAACCCGGCAGATTTACCCTCGACCCGGCTGGGTGGAGCAGGACGCGGCGGAGATCTGGGATAATGCCCAAATCGTGATCGCACGGGCGCTGTCCAGCGTCGGACTTGCCGCACGGGATCTGGCGGCGGTCGGGATCACGAATCAGGGCGGCACGACGGTGTTGTGGGATCGAAACGGTCGTCCGCTGCACAATGCGCTGGTGTGGCAGGACACCCGTACCGCCCAGCATGTCGCGCAGATGTCGCGCGAGGGCGGACCAGACCGGTTTCGCGCCGCCACCGGATTGTCGCTGGCACCCCTCTTCAGCGCGCAACTCCTGCGGTGGCTGTTGCACAACGTGCCCGGTGCACTGAGCCAGGCTCAGGCCGGGGACCTGATGTTTGGGACGATCGACAGTTGGCTGGTCTGGAACCTGACCGGGCAACACATCACCGATGTCACCAATGCCAGCAAGACCCAACTGATGAACCTGGCCACCCTGGACTGGGATCCCGCGCTGCTCGAGGCGTTTGGAATTCCGGCCGCGCTTTTGCCGCGCATTGTCGCCTCCAGCGCGGTTTATGGCACGGCGCGGGGGATGCTCGAGGGGGTGCCGGTCGCCTCAATGCTGTTTGACCAGAGCGCGGCCCTGGTTGGGCAAGCGTGCTTTCAGCCGGGAGAGGCGAAGAACACCTATGGCACGGCCGGAGCTCTGGTCATGAACACCGGCGCGCGCCCGGTTCCGTCGACATCCGGCCTGATGACAACTGTCGCATACAAGTTCGGCGAGGCCCCGGCGTGCTACGCGCTGCTAGGCCTGTTCGCGGTCGCCGGCTCGCTCGTGCAATGGCTGCGGGATAATCTCAAACTGATCCGTACCAGCGCCGAGATCGAGGCATTGGCGGCGACCGTGCCGGATAACGGCGATGTTTATATCGTCCCGGCATTTTCCGGTTTGATGGCGCCGCATTGGCGCGCCGATGCGCGTGGCATTATTGCCGGGCTGACCCAGTTCGCGAACGCTGGGCACATCGCGCGGGCGGCACTGGAGGCGGCGGCATACCAGACGCGCGATGTGGTGGAGGTGATGGAACGGGAATCCGGTATCCTCATTCCTGCGTTACATGTCGATGGCGGCATGACGATGAACGAGCTGCTGATGCAGTTTCAAAGCGACATTCTGAATATTCCGGTCGTGCGGCCGCGCGTGCTCGAGACCACTGCTTTGGGTGCCACCTACGCCGCGGCTCTCGCGGTCGGGTACTGGCAGGGAACGGACGATCTCGTGCAACACTGGGCCGAGTCGCGCCGATGGGAACCCTCGATGGACCAGGACCAACGAGCGAAGCTCACGGCATCATGGAAAAAGGCGGTGGCTCGCTCGTTCGACTGGGTGGAGACCGCCCGGCCCTGGGGGCGGGGAGGGCAAGTTTCGTGACCGCTCAGAGCCAGCAGAGATGTGTGAATAGCGTAGCGCTTTGCCCACGGGACGAGCCCGTGGGTTGAAGGCGCACGGTGACGGTAAGCCATTGCATACATTTCGCGATTTTTGGTCGGACACTAAGCGACCAGCCTGAACCCGACCGCGGCAAAGTGATGATCGAAAGCATATGCAAGCCGAATTCGCTCGCGCTTCATGATCGCAAAGCTGGTGGCATCGACGGCCGACAGCTTGTACAGGTCTGCGCGTCGAAAGTATTCCCACGCCTGCTCCAAATCGCGCAGCT
>DATEQL010000773.1:0-10911 GCA_035272665.1 Allostellaceae bacterium | reverse complement strand
GTTCAGACCAACGGTACTGCTCAGCCGGGCAGGCTGGCGTCTGCGATAAGAAATCACTCGGGAGAAAGTCGTGGACATTCTTGGTTCGATGCTGCGATGGGAGTCATCATCGGAGGGGCCGAATATCTGCTCGGGTTCATCAGACCCATCGTCGTTCATCCCGACGCTAACCAGGGGCCGCTTCACGGCATTTTCATAACCGGGCCGGGCGGGTCCATGCTCGGGCTCGTTGTCGGTTTGGTCAATGCAATTCGCTCCTGCCAGCGCCAGACGGCGGTCTTGCTGACCCCGGCCGTGCGCATGATCGCGGCCGTGCCCAGCGCGTCGGCTGTCGCCAATACGATCCGAGCACGCCAGACATGCTTCTGCGGGCTGTTGCGGTCATCGACTATCGCCTGCAGGCGCTTCCGATCCGTCAGGCTCAGGTGGACGGTGATGCCGGTACGCATCCCCCAGACTCGCGCGCCAGCAACCGCTCGGGAATCCCACGAAGGACTCTTATCTCGGCGTCAATCCACTAGGTGGGCGTGGCCAAAACACGACGACGGGCTACACACTTACGACCGCTTTTCGCCCTTCGGGACGCTCTGCCGCTGCCCCAATCGATGCCTGCTTCGGGCGGACCTTTGCCGTTCCCCGGCGCTGCTGGAAGGCAGGTGTCCTGGCCAAACCCGCCGTGCACACCGTCGCAAGGTAATGGATCGAAGTACGCCCGTGCCGCCGTTCGACTCGGGGCAAACCGAGGCGTCAGCCGTGCGAATGACGAAACGCGCAGCAGAGGATACGGGGGCTGTTATGCTGCTCGCAATCGCCGCGCCGAGACGAGGAGTAGAGTCTTGCCTCATGCAATCATCCGAGGAAGAAATGGTCGCCGACACGAGGTGGATTTCGGAGATTCGCCTATTCGTGTCGAGCTATATGGCAGCGGGCAGACCGTCGAACTCTTCATCGAGGCTGATTTCGAAACCCTTCCCGAGGACCGTAGGGGCTTCGCCATCGTAAGCGTGCCGCGTCACCTGTTCAGCAGAGCAACCGGCGAGGCGGCCCGACGTGCGACGAAAGCCCAATGATGTTCCGCTCTCCCAGCTTGTCGGGTCAGGCCATTGAATCGGACCGCTATTCTTGTAGTGTCCGAGGCGCCCTGCTCGTAGGCAAGGCGGTTGCGAGACAGCATGAGTGAACCGGGGGTGAGCCAATGAGTTCCCGACAACCTCAGGCGATTTGGGTTGAGCAGTGCGATGCGGCGCGAGACATCAGGGTTCGCTACGGCTTGAGCGCAGCGCTCGATTACGTGATCACTGAGAAACTCATGAATTTTGCGAGCGCAGCTGCCGACCATCCTGAATTCGCCAGGGAATTGCCGCGGTTCGTTTCCATGGTGCGCAGCATGTTCACGCCCGATGAGCTTCAGACTCACATCGCCCGGGTTGAGCGCGAGCAGCGAGAAGGAGCCGCCGCCGCAAGCGAGGACGACGATGAATTGTTCCCGGAATCTCCGGCCGCTCTCGCGGAGCAGGAGAGGCGGTTCGTAATCATCAAGGAACTATTGACCGCGCAGGCGCTCGGGACCTCGTGACCGGCATTGAGAAGGGAATGTCGAACAAACGCCACGGAACCCGTCGCTGTCGGCGGAATCAGAATGGGGCGACATCGGTTGATGATTTCAATCCGGCGTGGTCGCGCTTCGCAGCGAACTTTGGAGCAAGCTCGCGCTTATGGCGGCTTGATCGGTTGCGCGGTGTGTTGAGGGCGCGCCGAGGCGAAGCCACTCGCCGAGCTTTGACCAGCGCCGCCGGCTCGACGCGTTGCGGACCGCGATCGCGACCGCCTTCTTCTGGCCGACAAGAACGACAAGGCGCTTCCCGCGGGTCACGCCCGTGTAGAGAAGATTGCGCTGCAGCATGGGGTAGTGCTGCGTGAGAACCGGGATGATCACCGCGGGATATTCCGACCCCTGGCTCTTGTGGATGGTCGCGGCATAGGCGGGGACGAGGACGTCGAGCTCCCCCAATCCGTAGGTCACCGCGCGGCCGTCGAAGGTCACCGTCACTTCGCCGATCTCCGGGTCGACGTCGCCGACATAGCCGATGTCGCCGTTATAGACCTCCTTGTCATAGTCGTTCTCGATCTGCATGACCTTGTCGCCGGCAGCGAAGGTCCAGCCGAAACGCTCGACCTTCCGTTCGCCGGCGGGGTTGAGGACGGACTGGAGCTCGACGTTGAGCGAGCGCGCCCCGACGCCGCCCCGGTTCATCGGGCACAGCACCTGGATGTCGCGGATGGGGTCGAGGCCGAAGCGTTTGGGGATGCGGGTCTTCGCGAGCTCCAATATGCGAGACACTGCCGTCTCGGGATCGTCGGCCGGCACGAAATAGAAGTCGCTGTCGCCGCCCGGCGGAGCCAGGTCCGGCATCAGCCCCTGATTGATCCGGTGGGCGTTGACGATGATCCGGCTCGCGGCCGCCTGCCGGAAGACCTCGGTGAGACGCACAACCGGCAGGGCGCCCGATCCGATGACGTCCGCGAGAACCTGCCCTGGGCCGACCGACGGCAACTGGTCGATGTCGCCCACGATGACGAGCGCCGCTCGGTCGGGCGCCGCCCTCAGCAGCGCCTGCATGAGCAGGACGTCGACCATGGACGCCTCGTCCACGACAAGGAGGTCGCAGTCGAGGCAATTGCCCTCGTTGCGCTTGAAGCCTCCCGTTTTGGGATCGACTTCGAGCAGCCGATGAATCGTCTTGGCCTCCAGTCCCGTCGCTTCGGTCATCCGTTTGGCCGCGCGACCCGTCGGGGCGCAGAGCAGCATCTTGACGCCCTTGACGCCGAGAATGCGCAGGATCGAGTTGACGATGGTGGTCTTGCCGACTCCCGGCCCGCCGGTGATGATGAGCGTCTCGCTGGCCAGCGCCAGCCGGATCGCGTCGCGCTGGCTCTCGGCGAGTCTGAGGCCGCTGCGCTCCTCGACCCACGCGACGGCCTTCGTCGCGTCGATCGGCGGCCAGGGTAGCTTGCCGCCGGCAATCCTGATCAGCCGCTCGGCGATGGCCTGCTCGGCCCGATAGAGGCCTGCGAGAAACACGCAGTCCGTCTCGCCGACCCTGTCGGCGACCAGGGCGCCTTCGGACAGCTCGAGATCGATGGCGGTCCTGATCATCTCCGCCGGCGCGTCGAGCAGGCTCTCGGCGAGCGGGACCAGGTCCCCGATCGGCAGCCCGCAGTGCCCCTCGTCCATCGCCTCGGCGAGGGCGAACGAGACGCCCGCCCTGAGACGGATCATCGCCGTCTTCTCGAACCCGAGCCTCATGGCGATCGCGTCGGCCGTCTTGAAGCCGATGCCGCGAACGTCACGGGTCAGGCGATAGGGGTTCTCGGTCATCACCTGAACGGCGTCCGAACCGTAGGTCTTGTAGATCCGCACGGCGCGCGCCGTTCCGACGCCGTTCGAATGCAGGAACATCATGATTTCCCGCACGACCTTCTGCTCGGCCCAGGCGTCGACGATCCGCTTGGCGCGGACCGGGGCCGATGCCGTCCACCTCCCGCAGGCGACCGGGCTCCGCCTCGATCATGTCGAATACCTTCTCGCCGAACGCCCGGACGAGCTTCCTGGCGTAGGCAGGGCCGATGCCGCGGATCATTCCCGAGCCGAGGTATTTCTCGATCCCCTCGATCGACGTCGGCGCGGAGGTTTTCAGAAACCGCGCCCGGAACTGCTGGCCGTGCGCACGGTCGTTGACCCATTCGCCCGAAGCGGTGATCCACTCGCCCGCCGAGATCGACGCCGCCTGCCCGACCACGGTCACCAGATCGCGATGCCCGCGCGCCTTGGTTCTGAGAACGCAGAACCCGTTCTCCTCATTGTGGAAGGTGACCCGCTCGACCAGGCCGGCCAGCACTTCCTGCGGCGACGCCTTCGATTCCGGCCTCATCCGGGCAATGACCGTCTCCTGCGCGGCTTGCGCAAGCGACTCACTACGCGATTCTTCCGGCCCTTTCGATGCCGGTCGGAAAGCCGCGACCTTTAGGACGGTCTCGAATTGATCAAAGTCCGCACGGCAGGCTTTGCGCGTCGCTCTTGGTGCACGGCGCCTCGACCGAGCCTCTGCTGCAATTACCTTCATCCGGCTCGCCGCAGCGGGCGAGACCCGGACGGCTCAAGGGGTCGGCCGCTCGCTGCGTCGGGCCCCCGCGCGCGGAAGAGCGTGCCGGATGCAGTTGCAGGATTCCAGGTCCGTTCACGCTCGCTCCTCCTTGAGCCTATGGTGGCCAACGCTAGAGCGTATAATATTGCATGCAGGAGTAAAGTGCATTGACGGGAAATTGCCGCAATTTCGGCTGAAAAGCCCGTGCAATTTGAGTCCACTTCCCCTTGCGTAGGGGGTCCGCGGGTATCAATTGAAAAGCGTGATGACCGACGTACTCGAGAAGAGACTGATTGAGGCTTTGGAGACCGTGGAAGCGCACGGTGATGTTGCGCCTGTTCACGTTCACGATCCTATGACGATGCTGCTCCGAGAGAACGCCATCCAGGCTCACCTCATGCGCTGGGACGACATCCGAGACCGTTACGTGTTGACAGGTACAGGCCGTCGGCGAATTAGCGCGGGAAGTCGCGCTCCTGGCACAGTCGTATCGTTCCAAAAGCGCGGCGTCGTGAAGAGCGGGGCGCTGCACCGGAAACCCGCGAACGCTAACGTCAAGGAATAGCGGGTCGAGAATTGCCCGGCTCGACGGATGCGCCAGCGGCCTCGTGGGCAGCGCCCGGCTCGGCCTCCGGCCTGCCGCGATCGCTGTCAGGAGGGACCTGAACCAGGTCCTGACCACTGACGGAAGTTGTGGCATGCTTGCCGCCCTTTTGCCGAGGAGATCTGGCCTCTTGAACGGAGCGATCCTGATCTACGGGGCGACCGGTTACACCGGGAAGCTGATTGCGAAGGTAGCGGCCGATCAGGGCGCGCGCCCCATCCTGGCCGGACGCAACCGCCACAGAGTCAAAGCGGTCGCAGAGCCGCTTGGCCTCGCCGCACTTGCGTTTGATCTTCGCGACCCCGCCCGCATTGATGCGGCGCTCAAAGGCGCCTCGGTGGTGCTCAACGTCGCCGGTCCGTTTTCGGCGACGTCGCGTCCGATGGCGGACGCCTGTCTCCGCAATCGTGTTCACTACCTCGATATCACCGGCGAAATTGACGTCTTCGAGGGCCTCGCCGCGCGGGACGCCGAAGCCAGGGCGCGAGGCGTGACGCTGTTGCCCGGCGTCGGCTTCGACGTCGTACCGAGCGACTGCCTTGCGGCACATCTCAAACGCAGGCTGCCGGACGCCAATGACCTCAAACTCTACCTGTCCTTCGGCGCGAACATGTCACGCGGGACGGCCAAGACAATGGTTGAGGCGATCGCGGCCGGCACGCGCCTGCGGCGCAAAGGTCGCATCGTCTTCCGCGATTGGGCGGAGAGAGGATCATGCGATTTCGGTGACCGCGCGAGGTCCACGATCCAAATCAGCTGGGGCGACGTCGCAACTGCGTTTCATTCGACCGGCATTCCCAACATCGAGGTCCATATCGAGGCGTCGCCGGCGATCATGGCGTTTGCCCGCACGCCTTGGTTCGTCAAGTCGTTCCTTGGGTTGGACTTCATGCAAAGCCTCCTCAAATTCCAGGTCGATAGGATGCCTGAGGGGCCAAGCGAAGCGGCTCGGCGAACCGGTCGAGCCGTGCTGGTCGGCCAGGCGCGCAATAAGACGGGCCAGACGGTTCGCTCGCGCCTGAGGACGCCGGAAGGCTATTCGCTGACCGCCGCCACTGCTTTCGACGTGGCCAGGCGCGTCGCCGCCGCAGAGGTCAAGCCGGGGTTTCAGACCCCGAGTCTGGCCCTTGGCGCAGATTACATTCTCAATTTCGGCGGAGTGACGCGCGAGGACCTCAATAACTGAGCCCTGCTCCGGGAAGCTCGGGGACGGGGCGGTTTCCTTTTGAGCGCATCCTTGACGTTTACGGCTTTGTTCGCATTCTGTTCCCATGGACCGGAAATTCCGACTCCGCGACTACCCGTATGTCGTCGTGCGCTTCGCCTGCCGCGACTGCCCTCGGATCGGGCGGTATCGGCTCGCGGTGCTGGCCGAACGGTTCGGGGCTGACGCGCTCCTCGTCGACGTCCTGGAGGCGATCTCGTCGATCTGTCTGCGGAACAAGGAAAAGCATCCTGGCCGACGCTGCCAAGCCTATCTGCCCGACCTATTAGACCCGAAACCGCCTGACTTGCCGGCAGCCGTGGGAAAGCGCCTTCGGGTGATCAACGGCGGCAAAGCGTAACGTGGCAAAAGACAGCTGGCCACTGGTGAAGTTAGCTGCATCGACGCTGCGGGTCGCGGAAGGGCAGCTCGACAGGTCGCCGGCCATGACCCGCCCGAGCTGCGTCCCAACGAGCTCCGCCTCGTCAACCCTCTCCGTCGACCGAGCCATCCCTCGTCTTGATCTCACCGAGCCGCGCGAGAAGATGCGCCAACAGAACCGGGGCCGGCCGAATGTCGGCTTCTTCGTTGACCTTCGTGGCTCCGTCTAGGACGAAGACATACTCGATCAGCTGCATCAGCAGATCGGGCGGCTGGGGGTTCAGCAAAACACCCTCGCATATCAGCCAGTTCCCGGATGGCGGGAAGGCGACGTCCTGCTCCTTGGGCATCGTTGCGGTCCCCGCCTTTGGCCTTCGATCCGCAAAACCTGTTCAATCCGGAGAAGGTGTTCTCCGTGTAGCGGCGGCGGACAGGCCGAAGGGCGCGTGTTTTCGCCCAAAGGCGTGGGAATTTTGACCTATCGCAAAACAAACGCCCGAATGGAGGCATATCCTACTTTCGTCGGAGGGCGGAGGAGGCGACAATGCCGCGACCCGCGATGAACGGCCACGAGCCGCGAGGCGCCCCGGAGTGGTGTGTGATTCTGATGCGTATAAGGGAGCAGCACTGGAGACAAATCGAGGAGAAAGGGATCGGTGAGGCGAAGCAGTGGGAGAACGGGATCGACCATACGTTCGAAGCCATGTTGCATTGGCGAGACCCGGTCGAGAGGCTGCGCGTTCTTCGCCGCCGTCGAAAAAGCCTTATCGACGATAACCCATGTTCCGGTTGAGGTCGGAGGTGCAGGGCCAGCGGCCTCTTTGGTCGGCGCGAATAGCGCCGCGCGGCCATCTGGCGAATGTCCGATGAATTTAAGAAAAGAAAGGTGATGGGCCATGGCAGGTACTGTCCGTCATATCCTTGAGCAGAAGGGCCAACATGTCTGGTCAATTAGTTCTGATGAAACAGTGGCCGTTGCTATCAAGTTGATGGCTGATAAGGACATTGGGTCGCTAGCGGTGCTCGAAGATGGCAAACTGGTCGGCATCATCACCGAACGCCACTATGCTCGGAATGTGTTCTTGAAAGGCCGGGCATCGCCACAGACACGGGTGGGCGACATCATGGAGCGCGAGGTTGTCTGCGTCCAACCGAACCAATCAGTCGAGGAATGCATGGCGATCATCACCACAAGGCGTGTGCGGCATTTGCCGGTGATCCATGACGGCCAGCTGATGGGCATCGTCTCGATAGGGGACCTGGTCAAAAGTATATTTAGTGATAGGGAGTTCGTTATTGAACAGCTTGAGCACTACATTCACGGGGTACGTTGACCAGTAGCGAGAGGGCAGCTATTGCGCCAAATAGGACAGGCGCCAGAGCGTACATGGAGTAATTGACAGGGCCAAGACCGTCTTGGCGTTCGTCAAAGACCCCGAGATCAAGAAACTTGCTCAGGGTATCGGCTCGACAAATCGCTACTGATCGCTACCGCCTACGTCGCGGTCAGGACTGGGCTTCGCCCAATCCATCGTCGTTCGGCACGCAACTTTTCATCAAAAACCAGGACGAGCCTCGGCCACGATGTGGGTGAGGTCCTCCCTGAAGGGCGCGGCCTTGGTAGCGGGCTCCCATGCGCCTGGCTTCAGGACGCCCTCCCAACCACTCGCGCTGTGGACGGTGCGCGGACGCAAGGCGCATCGTTCGCGATCGCCGAACCGATCGAAAGCATATCGGGCAGGTCAAGCCAGCGGATTTCGGAAACAGGGATCGACATGCACGGCGCACATGCGCGAGTCCGCGCGCCGCTGGCCAATAGTTCCTTGATGGGGCAAGTTGTCCACCTACACTTCTCGATCGTGGCGATTGCGATGCCTACTCCGGAGAGAATGATGATCGATCCGTCCGAGTCTTTCACGCACAGCTGCACATCCCTATGACGGCGAAGCTGTATCGCTAGAACCTCCAGATGGCCCCACACCTGGCGGCGTGTCCCGGCGAACAGGGGTCGAAATCCCACTCTGTCGGTCGGTCCAACGCACCCCTGTCGAATTCACGCTCACCCCTGTGTTTTTCCAAGATTTTCGACCGGGCGTCTTCGGTCATGTCCCGGATGTCTCGTTGGGAATGTCCCGCCGGGTCGTCTTGCCGATTTGTTAGTCCGTCTCACAGGCGTGCGTGAGCGCCGTACTGATGGCGTAGAATATCTTGTTGGACGTGACGGGGTGATTGGTGCCCGAGAGCAAGAACGTGGTCCTGGCGCTCACTGTAGTCTCCCTATCGGGGTTCTTGAACTCGCCCGCTTCGACGTGCCACTTGGTGTGCCAGAGGTCACGGGATACCGATTTACGGCCAACAGGTTACGTCGAGGATGGTGCAAGTAATTGCACTACACCACAGGGGCGCATCGCGGTCGAGACGACACGCCGAGCGTGGGACATTGACCCCCGAAAGGCCGCTAGTCCCCATCTGCGGCCCAGATTAGTCCCATGGCCTTCATGAGGGCGGCTTCCTTGCGGGCCAGACCCCGGCCCTTCTTGGGACGCGAAGCCCCGCGTGCGAAGGACAAAGGAATGCGCCATTTGGGCGTTGGCGACCATCTAATTTCTTAGAACGTGCCTTATCATCAATGGCTTAGCTGTAGCACAGCGCCGCGCCAGATTTGCAGGTAATTGCATTGCTATGGGCGGCCAAGGCTGGCGCTCGCAGGTCGTTGGCGGTCGAGGCACAGCCCCCGAGTGACAAGCGGACCGTGGATCGCATTGAGTTGTTCAAGATTGTCGTGAACGACATCGAGCAGTGGCGCGATCCCCTCCAGGGGAACCCCGACTTTCAGCATGTCAGTCTCGATCCCCAGGCGCTCCAACTCCCGCGAGCCGTCCCGGTCGAAGCGGCGTGCGACCGGCGCGGCATCGGCATAGAAGGCCGCCGTGCAAGCTGCGTCCCTGGCCCGATATTCGGGAACATGAGCGGCCAGCGCGGCGATTGCCTCTGACGCCGGTCCTGCCCGTTAACGGATCGTCCTTGCTGGTCACAGACTGACGCTTGGGTACCCGCCGACGTATGGCGGGTTGGGGCGGAGAGCGGGTCTACAAGATCTACAAGGGAACGCTCGCTGTCCGGCTGATACCTGCCCTTCTCTGACGATGCCGAGCGGCGTGAATCCGCCCATTCCGGACGCTGGCCAGCACAAGAAAGTCCAGGCAGTTCGTGATCAGGTCCACGAGGGCTAACCAGCCGCGGCGGCCATGACTTGGCTGCTCTGCTTTGCTCGAAAGCCCTCAACAAGGGTAAGCTCTGCGTGCTTGGAACTGCGGTTCATCCGGTAAAGGCCGGGGCAGAGTGGGCGAGGACAAATCTTTGGCGAACACCGAGACCTACCTGCATGGGCACGCAGAGAGCGTGTTGCGGTCCCACCGCTGGCGCACGGCCGAGAACTCCTGCGGCTACCTCCTCGACCGGCTGAAGCCGGGCCGGACCATCCTTGATGTCGGTTGCGGCCCCGGCACGATTACCGTTGATCTCGCCGGTCGAGTCTGGCCCGGCCGAGTGGTGGGCCTCGACCGTTCGGAGGCGGTGCTGTCCGCGGCACACGAAGCGGCTGATGCCCGCGCCGTCGACAACATCGAGTTCCTCGTCGGCAACGTCTACTCTATCGAAATGCCGGACGGCACGTTCGACATCGTCCATGCCCATCAGGTGCTGCAGCATCTCTCGGAACCCGTGGCGGCGCTCCGCGAAATGGCGCGTGTGTGCCGGCCGGGCGGGATCATCGCGGTGCGTGACTGCGACTATGCTGGCTTTATCTGGTTCCCGCTCGTTGAAGGGCTCGAAGACTGGCTCGACCTGTACCAAAGGGCCGCCCGCGCCAATCGGGGAGACCCAAACGCTGGTCGGCGACTATTGTCCTGGGCGCGGGCTGCCGGGCTCCGCGACGTGCGGGCGAGCGCCTCGGTCTGGTGCTTCGCCGATGAAGAGGCGCGAGCCTGGTGGGGTGGCATTTGGGCCGACCGGATCCTGGACTCCGATCTGGCGGTTCAGGCCGAACGCGATGGCTTAGCGACGCGCGGCGAACTGCAGGAGATGAGCCGCGCATGGCGCACCTGGTCGGCTGCCCCCGATGGTTGGTTCATCGTGCCCCACGGCGAGATCCTCGCCAACCCTGCGTGAGATTCGCGACTAACCCATTCCACACGTTCAGGTGTTTTTCGGGAAAACGCGGACACTGAGATTGCCGGCAAACAACGGCAATTGGCAAGTCCGGGCTCTCGGCTCGGCTGCCGTACTTAGTGAGCTATTTTGAGGCCGCGCGAGGGCAGCTTCAACTTCCGTTGATGGCGCAATCCACGGCTTCAGCCGAAGACCGCTTTCTCGTGCAATCGACGCCTTCGGCCGAAGCCCGCTTTTTCGAGCTTCCCGCCCGTTCATGGGGCCGGTCTCGAAGGGCAGCAAAGGGTCGAAACCCGCCGTCTCGTGACGGCGCGATCCGGGTGCCAAGTGTCAGACTTTTGGAGCCGCTCTCGGGCGACGAGCGCTGCGCGTTTCTCGATCGCTATCGCGACGGCCTTCGGGAGGCA
>DATEQL010000772.1:0-2679 GCA_035272665.1 Allostellaceae bacterium | reverse complement strand
CTCGCGGTTCAGCATCATCCAGGGCACGACCTCCTGGAACAGCGCCTTCGTAAAGATGATCTGGAACTGCGGCACCGGGTGCGGGCCGACCCGCTCGCCGCTGAATTGGCCCATCTCGACCGGATAGGCCGCCGACAGCCGCTCATGGAACCGCTCGGCGACCGGCTTTGTCGCCGTGTCGTAATAGACATGAGCGTGATATCCGTAGATCTTCGGGTTCGGATTGGTCGGCGCGGGCATCTTCGGTACTCCCTCGATGGACGATCCCGTATGGTCGGGGCCAATGAACCTCGACAAGATCCCACCCCTCGCCCGAGCACGGCAATCAATTTCGTGGTCTTCGGCCCGCCGCAGCTTCGCCGTGGGCGAGGACTCTTATCCGTCCTCTAAAAGCGACGACAGGAAGGGTTCAAGATCCGGCTCTCGCGGCCGACCGAGCTCAACCGCCTTCGGGCGGGCTGATGTCAGGGCCGTAAGCACTACGACCTGTTTACGCCCTCTATGCGCAGAAGATGCCCCGTTTTGACCCAAGCCTTACAGCCCTCCGGGCCAGCCTTCGCTGCAAGCGTGCTGCCGGCGGGGAGCCGCAGCCAGGATTGAGGCTCGAAGCGCTCGCCGCCCTCGTCGAAACCGCCGTCAAGCACTAACACCTCGGCGCCGCTCGGCACGGTCAGAGCGATCGACGCACCGGGAGTCCAGCGCTCCAGCCGAACATCTTCGCGGCTGTCGGAGAATAGCGGAATGACCTCGACCCCCGGCCGGCTGGTGGCGGGCTGATAAGGCATCGTGCCGGTGTTGAGCCGCACTTGCGTTCGGTCGGCGGGATCGAACTGCCACAGCTTGACGAAAAGGATGCACCCCTGCGCCGAGCCGGGGGTGTGGTGTGACGTCGGCGGGTTGCGAATGTAGGACCCGGCAGGGAAATCGCCGTGCTCGTCCTGGAAGGTGCCTTCGAGGACAAGGAACTCCTCTCCACCGCCGTGCGTGTGGGGGGAGAAGTGGCTGTCGGGCGCATAGCAAACGATCGAGGTTGCCCGCGCCACCTCGTCGCCGATGCGGTCCAGCATGCGCCGTTCGACCCCAGCCATCGGCGAAGGGACCCAGGAAAGCCGCGCGGCGTGGACAACGACGCGCTGTGAAAAATCCGCATTGAGTTCCATCGCTGCCCTCCGGCGTGCATAGGCCTTCTCGCTCGACGGCACTTTAGCGAGCTCTTCTACCCACGCCAATTCAGAGCGCCGCCAGAACTGTTCTCGCGGCGAGAAGCGGCGCGTGCCCGCCGCCCCTCTCATAGTGTAAGGTGAGGCGGCTGCGCACCGTATCCGCGTGCGCCCGTGAGACATTTGGAGCTTTAGGAATGACCGACACACAAGATTACACACCCCCCAAGGTTTGGAGTTGGACCAAGCCGAGCGGCGGCAGGTTCGAGAACATCAACCGACCGACCTCGGGTGCCACACACGAGAAGGAGCTGCCGGTCGGCCGCCACCCGCTGCAGCTGTATTCGCTGGGCACGCCGAATGGCGTCAAGGTCACGATCATGCTCGAAGAGCTGCTGGCCCGGGGCCACAAGGGTGCGGAGTACGATGCCTGGTTGATCAAGATCGGCGAAGGCGATCAGTTCGGCAGCGGCTTCGTTGCGGCGAACCCGAATTCCAAGATCCCGGCATTGGTGGACCACAGCGGTCCCAAGCCGATCCGGGTCTTCGAGACCGGCGCGATCCTGATGCACCTGGCCGAGAAGTTCGGCGAGTTCCTACCGACCGAGCCCGCCGACCGAGCCGAATGCCTGTCCTGGCTGTTCTGGCAGATGGGCAGCACGCCCTATGTCGGCGGCGGCTTCGGCCATTTCTACGCCTACGCGCCGGTCAAGATCGAATACGCGATCGACCGCTTCGCGATGGAAACGAAGCGCCTGCTCGACGTGCTCGATCGCCGTCTCGCGGAGAGCAAATATGTGGCCGGCGATACCTATACGATCGCCGACATCGCCATCTTCCCCTGGTACGGCGGGCTGGCGAAGTTCGGCCAATACGGGGCTGCCGAGTTCCTCGCTGTCCACGAGTACAAGAACGTCCAGCGCTGGGCCGATATGCTCCTTGAACGGCCGGCCGTCAGGCGCGGGCGCATGGTCAACCGCCTTTCCGGCGAACCCTCGAGCCAATTGCACGAGCGCCACGACGCCAGCGACTTCGACACAAGGACGCAGGACAAGCTTGCAGCCGCGAATTGACTATTTTGCGCTACACCGACAACAATCAACCGTGATCTGCTCAACATCGCAGGAGTTCCATCATGCCGCTCGATGTCGCCATAGCCCCGAAAACCCTAACCTCGACCCTCCATTACTTGATACGCGGCGCCGAAAAGCCGGCAGCCTACCGCATCGAGCCGCCGCTCGGCGTGCCGCGTTGGAACGGCACCGACGACCCGCGCGAGGTCACGATCGAGGACGCGCGCGGCCGTGAAGCGGAGTTCACGCTCGACCGCAACGGCTTCGCCCTGGTCAAGGCGCCCACCGCGGTCGCCGATTTCTATGATCCCGAGGAGATCAGGAGCGTCTACTACCCGGAGGTCGAGCGCCTGCTGCGCGCCAAACTGGGCGCCAGCCGCGTCTTCGTCTTCGACCACAATGTGCGCAACGCCACGCGGGAGGGCTTGGCCCAGCCCTCGCGGCAG
>DATEQL010000771.1:0-2284 GCA_035272665.1 Allostellaceae bacterium | reverse complement strand
GAGGCTCGCCAACTCCCCGACGCTGACGACTTCCCGGGTCATGATGTCCTCCACCCGCCGGGCGTGCGACTTGACGTATTCCGCAGCCAACCGCGAATTTGCCGAAAACCACTCGCTCCAGCGCGAGCGCTGGCGCTCGGTCCCGGTCTCCGCTCGGCGCAGCAGGTCGCCTTCGGTAACGATCCCGACGAGCCGCCCGTTCTTGTCGAGGACCGGAACGCCGCTGATGCGAAGATTGATCATGAGTTTCGCGACCGTCTCGACCGTCGTTTCCGGCGTCGTGGTCGCCACGGCCCTGACCATCACGTCTCTTGCCCTCATCCCTCTCTCCTTCCGTGACCTTTGAGAGCTATCCGCGCCGAAGACAACAGCTTTGCTTTGATGTGGATCAACGCGGCATTTCTCGAGTGGGGTATTTCAGCGTGGATTTCGGGCCGGCGTAATTTTTGCTGATGAGCTTCAGCCGATCAATCACCGCGCAGCGCTTCTCACCGGCTTCAATTTGCTGGGCTGCGCACCCGCGGGCACTTAGACGCCGGTTTCCGTTGGAAACCGGCAAGCAAATCGCCACGATTGGTGCTCGGAGTGCCATCGAATCGCGCACGCCCCGCTTCATGCAGGTCGCGGCAAAACCATCTGTCGATCAGGCTTATCTGCTGGGGATCGTGACCGAGCTGCATCTACCGATGCCGACCTTTCGTCTCTCCGCCGAGGACCAGCAGGATGTCATCGCCTATATCTCGTCGCTACGGGCGGGACCATGAGCCCCCCGTGACCCAGTCGTGGAACATCGGTGGCTTGCTGCAGGATCTGACGGCGCGCGGCCGACACCCGGTGGTCATCTCGTTTGGGAAGGACGGAATCGCGACCTGCGACAGCGCGACCGTCGCCGACAAGGCGCTAGGCCTGGCGCGCGGGCTGCGGAACGCCGGGGTTGGCAGTGGTAGCCGCGTCGCGCTGTGGGCGCCCAACTCCCCGGTCTGGATCATCGCCGCTCTCGCCGTGCTTATGGCGGCTGGGGTCGTAGTGCCGATCGATGATCTGGCCGACGCTGAGCAGTTGGACGCGGCGCTGGCCTCGAGTGCCGCTCGGCTGATCTTCACGACGGCGCGTCATCTGGAAGCCTACGGCAACACGCTGCGCGCGCACGCCGCCAGGATTATTCTGGTCGATGAAGCCGAATGCGCCGGGCAGTCTGCGACAGGCTGGCTGTCGCTATTGGTTGAAACCAGCCGAGAATCTGCCGGCCCGGCCTCCGGCGAGCCGGCGCTGTTGTCTTGGACCTCCGGCACCACCGGCTCGCCCAAGGCATTCTTGCTGACCCATCGCAACATCGCGACCAATGTCGAGGCGTTGCAAAAACTGAATGTCGTCGGCCCGCGGGATCGCGCGCTGCTGCCGTTGCCATTGCACCACGCCTATCCCTTTATCGTCGGCATGCTGACCACCCTGACCATCGGCACCGCCATCGTGCTGCCGGGCGGCACGACCGGCCCCCTGCTGATGCGGGCAATGTGCGAAGCCGACGTGACCACGATCATCGGGGTGCCGCGCCTCTACGACGCGGTGTGGGCCGCGATCGAAACCCGCGTCGCGGGACGCGGCGGGATGGTGCGGCTCCTGTGGCGGGCATTGCTGACATCAGCGAGCGCGATCCAGCGCTGGACCGGGCTGCGTCTCGGACGGCTGCTGTTCGCCCCGGTTCGACGCGGCATTGCCAGACACCTGCGGCTGCTGGTCTCGGGCGGAGCACGGCTGGAAAGGGAAACCGAGGAACGGCTCGAAGCTCTCGGCTGGACGGTGCTGTCCGGATACGGGCTGGCGGAGACCGCGTCATTGTTCACCGGTAACCAGCCGGACGCGCGCCGTCCGGGCAGCGTCGGGCGGCCGCTCGCCGACGGGGAAGTCCGCATTGCTCAGCCCGACGAGGAGGGGATCGGCGAGATCGAGCTGTACGGAAGCTCGATCACTGAGGGCTACCTCGACAATCCCGACGCCAATCGCGCCGCGTTCACGCCGGACGGATGGTACCGGACCGGGGATCTGGGCTTTGTCGATCGCGATGGTTTCCTCTTCGTCACCGGTCGGGTGAAGGAGGTCCTCGTGTTGGGCGGCGGCAAGAAGGTGGCCCCCGAGGATTTGGAGCGGATCTATGACACTGCCCCGGAAATCACCGAGATGGCGGTGCTTGAGGACAAGGGCGCGCTCGTCGCCCTGGTGCGGCCGGACCGGGTTAAATTGCACGAGCGCGGGGCGACGAATTTGCGCGACGGCATTCGCGTCA
>DATEQL010000770.1:0-4057 GCA_035272665.1 Allostellaceae bacterium | reverse complement strand
GGCAGGCCGAGCGCCTTCGAAAGCACGGGCAGGATCAGCGACTGCCACTGATTACCTGTGTGAATCTCGAAGATGCCGTCTTTCTCGAAGGCGAGCGCATTGACGGGCTCGAGTTGGACATGGAGCACGCTGCTCGTCGTGTAGGTCTGTGTGAGCGTGGACTTTGCGGCACGAAAAGCGGCGTCGAGGCCCTCGTCGTCGACGAGGAAGACGCCGCCCTGCGGATCGGCAATCTGCTTTGCGCCGTGATCCAGAATGTCCTGCTCTGAGACGTTCGCAGCTTCGCCCACGGCCCAATCGACCTTGACGAGATCGGCTGCGCGAATCGCCGCCGGATAGGTCTCGGCGAAAACCATGACCCAGCCCGGCACCGTGCCCGACGGATCGTCGAGCGCGAGGCTGCTGACATAGCCCTTTACACTCCGGGCGACGGAATCGTCGATCGAGCGCACCTTGGAGTCGTTGCGCGTCGGCGGGATCTTGGGCCGGGCATAGACCATTCCCTCGACCTTCGCGTCGATCCCATAGCGCGCGGCCCCGGTTGTCTTGGAAGGGATGTCGAGCGCGGCTACAGCCCGGCCGATCAGCCGCCGCTCCGAGGCGAGCTTGACCGGCATCCGGGCCAGTTCGTCGGCGGTGAAGGTGCGCCTGAGGTCGCCGCGCCGGACGATCTCCGCATAGGAGATCGACCGATCCCCGGCGGCGACGGCGCCGTTGCGCGCGGTACATCGATTGGCGGAGATCCCGAGAAGCTTGGCACCCTCCTCGACGAGAGCAATGCGCCCGGCCGCGCCGGCGTGGCTGAAGACGGGAAAGGTCATCCAGACCGACCAGCTTCCGCCCGTCACCATAAGGCCCCATTTGGCATTGCTGTCGACGGCGTCGAGCCGAACGTTGTCCCAATCGACCTCGAGCTCGTCGGCCAGGATACGGGCGAGCGCGGTGCCCACATGCTGGCCCATCTCGGCGCGGACGATGTTGACGGTGAGGATCCCGTCGCGGTCGATGTGATACCAGATGGTGGGTTCGAACGCGCCCTGCACCGGCGCCATCGGATTTGTCGCCGCAACGCCCGCCTTGGCAAATCCGAAGGCAAAGCCGGCGCCGGCCGCGCCAATCAGGAAGCCGCGGCGCGACAGCGGCGTGACGTCGCCCGCCTGGTGAAGAAGCCTACCCATTGCTCGCGGTGCTCCTCAATTCAGCGGCAGCCGCTTTGATCGCCTTGCGGATCCGGAGATAGGTCATGCAGCGGCAGAGATTGCCGGACATGACGGCGTCGATGTCCTGATCGGTCGGAGTCGGGAAATCCTTGATCAGGCAAGCGGCCTGCATGATCTGGCCCGACTGGCAATAGCCGCATTGCGGCACCTGGAGAGCCACCCAGGCCTTTTGCAAAGGATGCTGCCCGGCTGGATCGAGCCCCTCGATGGTCGTCACCTCGGCACCAGCGACGTTGCCGACCGGTGTGATGCACGAGCGCGTCGGGCGCCCGCCGACATGCACGGTGCAGGCGCCGCACATGCCGATCCCGCAGCCGAACTTGGTGCCGGTCAGACCCATCGTGTCGCGGATCACCCAGAGGAGCGGTGTATCGTCCTCGACATCCACCGACACGGACCGGCCGTTGATCTCGAATGTGGTCATAATTAAACGGCTCCCAACGGTAATCCTAGGTCTGACGCTCGGTACCACTCCTTTTTCCGTCATGCCCGCGAAAGCGGGCACCCAGGGCCGCTTGCACCGCGCGTGTGGCCCTGGACCCCCGCTTTCGCGGGGGCGACGAGAAAGAGAGAATGGGAACCATCCGTTCGGGTCCTACCACTAGCGCGAATCGTTGATCTGCTGCCGCACTGCGGCGATCTTCTCGTCGAGGTCAGTCCAGGGCGGCAGATTAGTGCGGGTGCGACGCAGATAGGCGGCAATCCGGGCGATATCGGCGTTAGTGAAGCCCTGCGCGAAACCCGGCATGACGACCCCCGGCATGCCCTCACTGGCACTGATGCCACGAAGCATCACCTGGACCAGGTTGGTCGGATCCGGCAGGCTGAGCGCGCTATTGAGTGCGAGGTCGGGTCGAGCCGCGAGCGGCGCCTTGCCGGCGTTGTAGTGACATGAAGCACAGGCGGCCGTGTAAAGCCAGGCATCGGCATCGAACTCCTGCCCGGTTCCGAGGGACGCGTAGGACATGGCGCGAGCGACCGCGGCATCGACGGCCGCCTCCCGGTCGCGCGCATGGTCAAGACCGGCGAAATACAGCGCAATGGCTTGGACATCCGAGTCCGGCAATGCAGAAAGGCCGCCGTGCACGACGGGAGCCATCGGGCCTGCCGGCGTTCCGTGCAGGAGGCTCACGCCATCCCGCAGATAGCTGTGGAGTTCGTCCTGCGTCCATGGTGCGGGCGCGGGATTGGCAGCGGTCAGAGGCGGCGCGATCCAGTCATCGACCACCGCACCGGCGTAAGCGTCACCGTCCTTCTCGGCGCCGAGCAAATTAAGTGGCGTGTGACAGGCGCCGCAATGGCTCAGCCCCTCCGCCAGATAAGCACCGCGATTCCATTCGGCGCTTTGGGTAGGATCGGGTTGGAACCGCCCTGGCCTGAAGAACAGCAATTTCCAGCCCGCCTGAAGGGCACGGATGTTAAGTGGGAATGGCAGTCCGTTTGTCGGCGCCGGGGCACGAACCGGCGCCCTCGTCATGAAATAGGCGTAGAGCGCCCGCACGTCATCGTCGGACAGCTTCGTGAAGTGATTGTAGGGAAACGCTGCAAAAAGATGCGAACCGTCGCGTGCCACACCTTCACGCATCGCCCGCGCGAAGGCCGCCTCCGACCAAGTGCCTATGCCGGTCTCCGGATCGGGCGTGATATTGGTCGAATAGAGCACACCGAATGGGGTCTGCATGGCGTAGCCGCCGGCAAATCTTTGTCCGCCCTTGGCCGTATGGCAGGTCGCGCAATACCCGCCGCCGGCAAGGGCCTCGCCCTTCGCGACCAACTCCGGCGAAAAGCTCGCCGCTGCGGGCGGGGAGACCGGAGCGATCGCCGATTGCCATGCCAGCACGATAAAGCCCAGCAGGCCAAGGATTACGAGCCCAGCAAGACCGATGAACAAGCGCTTGAGCATCTCATCCTCCGAGGGTCGACGCCAAGTCGACTGGCGAGGCGGATATGCCGAGAACGCCCCATGTTGCCTTTATATCCGCGCACAAGTCATATCATGGTGCCTCCGGCCTCATTCTCGCCGATGGTTTGGGGAACAGATCCATTAAACTCGCAAACGCCAGGAGATTGCCGCTGGCGTCGACCACGGCGATACATTCCGGCGCCCCGATTTCTCTGGATTTTGCGACAGCCGCTTCGACCGCTATGGCTGCCGCGGCATAGGTCAGTTGCTGCCTGGTCTGAATAAGTTGCTGTCTGGGCATTGGCTTGACCGCGGCCTCCAGATCGGCGTCGGTGATGTTGGGGAAGGTCTGAATAACTTCTCCATTGGCGGGCCTAATTATTTGATAAGCCACGTCATTCTCCATGCTCCGGGTGTTGGGTAGGCGATGTCAGATTTAGGGTCTGGTTGATCATGCCGGTTAGGCCGTTGCTCTAGGCATAACTTGCGAGCAAGAGGCAAAGCAGCGCCGCAGCCAGCAGCAGAAGACGAGGCAGGTGGCGTCCGGACCACTGCTTGTAGTCGAGCAGTGACTGTTGCGGTGAGGAAGTCGAGTCGGCGCGTGCCAAACGACTGTTCAACGAGAACATGAACGTGAAGGTAAACGCGGCAGCCGCGACCCACAGGGCGGAGGCCGCAACGAGTAGGGAGAAGCCAGGCTGATTACGGTGCACGACCGCCTCGACGATGAGCAGCACAAGGCCGAGTGCGTTCCAGAGGGGCAGTGGCGTCGCGAGCCGCGCTGTCAAAAGGTGCGCGGCTTTGAGCTGGGCCGGCTCGTCGAGCTCGCGCAAGACCGGGTTGGTAAAAGCAGTCAAGCATATCTCAGAGCCGACCAGCATCCCGATACAAGCTGTCGTTGCAATGTTTAGTAACGGGACCGTCTCAAGGAAGG
>DATEQL010000769.1:0-3683 GCA_035272665.1 Allostellaceae bacterium | reverse complement strand
GAGGGGTAGAGCGTCGACTGGACACCGATGATCTCGATCTCGGGCTTCAATGCCTTGGCGGCGACCGCAATCCCGGAAATCAGCCCGCCTCCGCCGATCGGCACGACGAGCGTATCGAGATCCGGCCGGTCGGTCAGGAGTTCGAGCCCGATCGTTCCCTGTCCGGCGATGACAGCAGGATCATCATAGGGATGGACGAGCACGAGCCCGCTCTCGCGAGCGAGCGTGTCGGCCGCCTCGCGGGCCGCGATAAGGCTATCGCCTTTCAGCACGACCGTGGCGCCGAACGCCTCGGTGCGGTCAATCTTGATGAACGGGGTGCCCTCGGGCATCACGATCGTCGCCGGAATCCCGAGCCGGCGGGCGTGGTAGGCGACGCCCTGCGCATGGTTGCCGGCAGACATCGCGACGACCCCGGCGCGTTGCTCGTCCGTGTCGAGCCTCAGAAGCTTGTTCAGCGCGCCGCGCTCCTTGAACGAACCGGTACGATGCAAAGTCTCGAGCTTGAGATGGATCTCGGTACCGGCCAGTTCGGAGAGCGCAGGAGCAGCAATAAGCGGCGAATGCGCGATCGCACCCGCGATCGCCGCGGCGGCCTCGCGAACCGCCGCAGGTGTTACCGGCAGGTCATTCATCGCCCGGACTCCAACGGTTCTGGCACCAAAACAAGGGTGGAAACGGCCGCCGATCGGCCGGGCACGAGCCGGCCGAAATTGCGCCAGCGCCGCAGCAGATCGGCGAAGTGACCGGAGAGCGGGTTTCCGGATTGTCCGGGCGTGATCATCATCATCGATCCGTTTGGTGCTGTGAGATCGGTGATGATCCGAAGCCCGGCACCAAAGCCCTGCGCGAAGGGCCGGGCGTCGTCGCGGACCGTGCTTGGGCCGCGATCGAGCGTGTCGTATCCGCCCGAGGTCGGGATCGAGACGTCGAGCCAATCGCGCAGCACCGGGATCCGGCTGAAAACCTGGTTTGCAAACAGGGCGACGTGCGCCCGCCCCCACCGCCATTGCGTCATATCAGCCCCGTAGGCTTGCCGCAGCTGCGCAAGTGCGGCTGCAAGGGAATCCGCGAGCCGCCCGGCGCAGCCTTGTTGCCCGGGCCGCTTCGGGTCGTCGCACCAATCCGGCCGCTCGGTCAAGACCGCTTCCATCACCCGCGGCTTCAAGTCCCAATAGCCCGATACGGCGTCGCCAAAGCGACCGAACAGAATCTGCCGGCTGAACTCACGCAGCCAGGCCGTGAACAACAGTGGCTCGACCTTCTCTCGATCCATGCGAAAGTCCCAACCTCGCAGCCGGTCGATCGCGTCCCCCGAGGCGGCGTTGCGCGGGGTACCTCGGATCATCAGCGGAACCAGACGCTGGGCCATCAGGGACAGCGTATCGGCCTCGATCGCCGCACTCGAGGCGGGGGTCTGCACGGGGGTTGCGGCAAGCAGCGCTTCGATCCGTTCCGCGCGGTTCGGCAGATCCCAGTCGCGGCTCAGGAAGTACGGGTAGGTGTCCGGCACGATCTTGTTGTTGGCGTTGGCGAAATGGCCCGAAGGCGGGTTGATCCTGCTGGGCAGCTCCGAGAATGGGATGAATCCAACCCAATCATATTCTCCGGTCCAACCCGGCGCCGGCAGCCAGCCTTCGCCGCTGCGGCGGATCGGCACCAATCCCGGCGCGATAAAGCCGATTGTGCCATCCACATCGGCGTAGACGATGTTTTCGATCGGTCCGACGAAATTCCTTAATGCGTCGCGGAAGCTCGGCCAGTCGGCCGCCCGGTTGAGCTCCCACAGCGCCTCGGCGCTGCGGTCTTCCGGGATCGTGAAGGTCGCGGCCAGGGCCAAGACAAATCCCGGATCAGCCGCGCCAGGGGGCAGGACGTCGGACAGCACCGGACCGTGCCGGGTGGTCCGGATCGTGATCTCGACCGGCGCCTCTCCGCGCACGAGGATGGTTTCGCTCCGCGACGAGAAGGGTGCGCTTCCTTGCTGGGTCAGGTAGCGGCCGGGGTCGGCCGGATCCACCCTCTCGACGAAGAGATCCTCGACATCGGCGGTGGTCGTCGTCAAACCCCAGGCGATCCGCTCATTGTGGCCGACCAGGACAAACGGGCTGCCGGCGGCGGTCCCGCCGGCGATCTCGTGCTGCGGCGTTCGTAACCGGGCGAGATACCAGAAGCCCGGCGCGCCGAATTCGAGGTGCGGATCGTTCGCCAAGAGCGGTTTTCCGCTGGGGCTGTGCCCGCCGTCGACGACCCAGCTGTTCGAGGCGTAGATCGGGCCCACGACCGACGGCAACGCCTCGTAGAGGGGGTCGAGCGCCAGCCGGCGATAGATCGGCAGCATCTCCGACAAGGTCGTCGGCGCATCCTTCGGATATTCCGGATAGAGGAAAGCGAGATCCGCCGCCGGGATGGTGCGCGCCATCCGGGCGCGCAGCAGTTCGCCGCGATAGTTGCCGCCGAGCCGCACGGCCATCAGTTTGCCCCAGACCAGGGTGTCCGCCGGCCGCCAGGGCTCGGGGGTAAAGCGCAGCAGCAGAAACTCGGGCGGCAACGCGCCGCGGCGCGACGCCAGGAAGGCGTTGACCCCCGCCGCATAAGCCTCGATCCCGCGCCTCACCGTCGCCGACAGGAACGGGATCTCGGCCTCGGCGGCGCGGTAGAGACCGAGGACGCGCGTCTGCCGGTCGGTCGCGACCGCGTCGCGCCCGAATATCTCGGCGAGCCGTCCCGCACCGTAGCGGCGCTGCAGCTCCATCTGGAACAGGCGGTCTTGGGCATGAACAAAGCCGAGACCGAAGGCGGCGTCCTCGTCGTCTTGGGCGGTGATCACCGGCACGCCGTCGGCGTCGCGCTCGATGCGAATCTCGGCCTTCGACCCGGGGACGACGAGCTTGCCCTCGGTCTGCGGCAGGGACGACAGCAGATAAAGGTAGAGCCCGCCGCCGAGCACCAGGAGCAGCGCGAACAGGCCGACCCCCAACCTTGTCCCCACCCTTAATCCTTTCCGGCACGACGATCCGCGGGCCATGGCTCATCCCGTCGCATCATTCCCCTGACGGCAGGGGAAAAACGCGTTTCAGCCCTAGAAAAGCGCCCGATCGGCGTTAATAACATAATGTAAATCAGTCACTTGCATGTGTTGGATGGAACCGGCCGGCAGCGGAATTTTTGCGCTGTTATCGTGGTTGTCAGAGGAATGGCAGCGGAACTTGGCAGACGTCCTCGTGCTTGTTAATTCATCATCATAACCCACACGATAATTAATTTTATCACACGCACCTACGCAAGGGGGGACGGCAGCAGAGCCTGCGGTTGTGCGCGCACCATGCCGACAGGCGAAGCTGCGCTTCGCCGAGAGGGCGCGATGCGGGCGAGGGGCTTGCAAGCCGCATTTCTCAAAGCCCCTCGCCCGCACCGCGGGAGAGGGGGGACCCAGCCCGTGGGGGTGGGTGGGTGAGGGTTGGTTTCAGGATATAACCTCGAGCCAGATCGCGATACGCGGCAACCTGTGTCTTCGCCCAGCTCTCGTCGCGCCCGAGCTGCTTGGCCATGATCGCGGCGACCTTGGGTGCGGCTTCGAGGCTGGCCCTGGCATCGAGCAGCAGCGCCCGTGTGCGGCGTGAGAGCACGTCCTCGACCGTGCGCGCCATCTCGCGGCGCACGGCCCACGCGACCTCGCCGGC
>DATEQL010000768.1:0-2115 GCA_035272665.1 Allostellaceae bacterium | reverse complement strand
CCCTCATTCCCGCCCGGCCAGCCATCTCGCCGCCCCGCAGACCACCTGAAAATTCCATACCCCTGCGGCGAGCTCCGATCCACGTCAGTCCAACAGAGCTTTCGCATCGGCGAGCGACGCGAAAACTCTTAATTCGTTGTTGGCGCTTCTACAGGGGTCGGGGTATTCGCGTCCGGTCCCGGGCGATCGGGCTTCACCCCGCGGCGCGCGACTCGCGCGCCTTCGCAGCGGTTTTCGGCGACGCATTCGCCTCGGCCTCGGCGGTGACCTCAACCTCCACCGTCATGCCGAGATTATCGGAGGGAAAGCCGGTCCAAGTGCCGGAGATCGGCACCGCTTGGCGGGGATCGCGTGCGACGGCGACACGGATCAGATCATGATTGCCGACGATGCCGTTGGTCGGATCGAACTCGATCCAGCCGGCGCCCGGCAGGTACACCTCGAGCCAAGCATGAGTCGCTCCGCCGCCGATTCGCTCGCTGCGTCTATCTTCGGGAACATAAAGATAGCCGCTTACAAAGCGCGCCGCGAGCCCGAGCGAGCGCACCGCCTCCATCATCAGCACCGCGAAATCGCGGCAGCTGCCGCTCTTCACGCGCAATGTCTTGACCGGATCCTGAACGCCGCTCTCTTCGCGCGCGACATAAGTCAGGTCCTGCCGGATCGCATAGGTCATCGCGGCGAGTAGCTCGGAGCTATCCGTCCGGCCGTCATGGCGCAGGAACTGCCGGGCCCAGCGGTCGACCTCGCGCTCCGGATCTAGATACTGCCGCTCGATCGAGCGCAACAGATCGGGCATTTCGTCGGCGCCGTAAGTGAACGGGTATCTCTTCGCATACTCCTCGATCTGGAAGTCGAGGGCATTAGTCGGCGAGTGGTCGAGACGAATTACACTCTCGATGCCCAACTCCTGCGCCCGTCCGGCGAAGCGAGCGATCGCAACGCAATTACCGAAGACGTCGTGCACCCAGCGGATATCGGCGGGTTCCGGGGTGATGACGAGCTTGGCGTCGAGCAGCTTCTGATCGTAGCTGTCGCGCGGCCGCAGCATCATGCGGTGCTCGCCGAACGCGACCGGCTGCTTATAGCGGTAGATGGTGACGTGGCGAACGGTGATGACCTGCATCGCCTCTGCCTATTGCGGAGTTACCGTCTGCGCCTGTGCGGCCTCGGGCGCGGAGCCGAAGAAGGCGATCGAGAGATCGCGGGTGACCGCGATCAGCTGCCGTTGCATCAGATCGAGGAACTCGTGGAGACCTTCGCTGAGGATCGTCGATATGTCGAGCGTTCCGAGGACGGCGCGCAAGCGGTCGAGCTCTTCGGCGGCGTCGTTGCCGTGGCGCAGCGCATAGCGCGACTTCAGTTCGCCGAGCAGCCGCCCGGCCTCACGCACGCAATGATGGACCGAGCGCGGAAAGGCCTGGTTGAGCAGCAGGAAACCCGCCACCCGCGCCGGGGTCGTGCTGGCGGTGTGCAGGCGCCGGTAGGCGTGGTAGCCCGCGGCCGAGCGCAAGAGCGCGTTCCACTGGCTCACATCGGTCGGCGAGCCGACATCGGCGAGGTCGGGCAGCAGCAGGTGATACTTGATGTCGAGCAGCCGTGTGGTCTGGTCGGCGCGCTCGATATAGCGGCCGAGCTGATAGAAATACCAGCCCTGGTCGCGAAAAAAGGTGCCCTCGGTGATCCCGGTATGGGTCTGGCAGGCTTCCTTTATGGTGCCGAACAGGGCTGCGAGCCTGCCGGGCGCGAGGTCGGCCTCACCCAGCCCGGCGAGGCGGTTGTAGAACATGTTGAGCTGCACCCACATCTCGGTAGAGATCAACGGCCGAAGCGTGCGCGCGTTCTCACGGGCATAATGGATCGCGCTGATGATCGAAGTCGGATTGCCGCTGTCGATCACGTAGAACTTCACTACGCTCTGCGCGGTGGCCGCCGGGTGAGCCGCAAAAAAGCGCTTCTCGTCCGAGTTCAGCTGGATGATCGGGCGCCAATTCTGGCCGCCCCGGCTGTCGCGCGAGAAGGTCTCGTTGACGTCGAGGATGCGTGCGAGGTTCTCGGCGCGCTCGACATAGCGCGCGAGCCAGAAGATGCACTCCGCGAAACGGGCGAGCAGAA
>DATEQL010000767.1:0-2926 GCA_035272665.1 Allostellaceae bacterium | reverse complement strand
TGTTCATGGCGCTCGGCATTGGCGGGCTCGGCAGCGCGGTTGGATTGTCGCCGCTCGTCGTGGGGCTCTACGGATCCCTCAACCTTGCCGTCCAACTGTTCAGCCACGCCAATATCGGCTTGCCGAGGGGGCTCGCGACCGCGTTGGGACGGCTGATCGTCACTTCGGACCTGCACCGCGTGCATCACTCTCGGCACCCTGCGGGCGTCGCGGCGAATTATGGAGCCGCTTTCTCGGTCTGGGACCGCCTCTTCGGCACATACCGCGCCGGACCCGAACTCGGTGCGGACCGGATCGAGTTCGGCGTCGAGCGGTTTCGCGAGAAATATTATCAGCGGCTCGACCGGATGCTGTGGCTGCCTTTCGTCGTCCGCGACAGCACGTAGGCTCTGTTCTCGGGATCGGCGGCGGGATCTTCACGGTCGGAGCTTGTTTCCGCCCGCCGGGCGTTGCATTGATGCGCCTTCAATCCGCCGTGAGCGAGGGTAGAGGCGATGCGTAGCCTATGGTCCGATCCCGAAGCCGAGCGGATGGTCGAACGCTACGCCGGGGAGGGTGTCGGGCGTGATTTCGCGCTGCGCGTCTATACCTCGCGCCTGTTGGGCCGCGAACCGAAGCTCGTATTGCACGGCGGCGGCAACACTTCGGTCAAGACCGTCGTCAAGGATCTCCTCGAAGAGGAGGTCGAGGTGCTCTGCGTCAAGGGCAGCGGCTGGGACATGGCGGCGATTGAGCCGGCGGGGCTCCCGGCAGTTCGGCTCGCGCCGCTGCGCAAATTGCGAGCGCGCGGGGCGCTCGCCGACGAGGAGATGGTGCGCGTGCAGCGTGCCAACCTGATAGATCCCGGCGCACCCAACCCGTCGGTCGAGACCCTGCTGCACGCCTTCCTGCCGCACAAGTACGTCGACCACACGCACTCGACGGCGGTCCTGGCTATCGCCGACCAGCCCGACGCGGCCGAGCGCTGCGCCGATCTCTACGGCGGGCGAATGGGGCTGGTACCCTACATCATGCCCGGTTTCCTGCTCGCCAAGAAGGCGGCCGAGGTCTTCGAGGGCGACCCGACGGTCGAGGGGCTGGTGCTGCTGAAGCACGGCATCTTCACCGTCGGCGACACGGCCCGAGAGGCCTATGAGCGGATGATCGCCGCGGTCTCGCTCGCCGAGGAGAGGCTTGCGCGGCGCTGCAAGACGGTGTTTGCCGCCGCCCGCCTGCCGGCCGCGGTGGCCGGGGCGGCCGAGGTGGCGCCGATCCTGCGCGGCGCCTGCGCCATCGCAGATCCCGCCGGGTCCGGCGCCTTCAAGCGTTTCATCCTCGAGTTCCGCTCGGACGCGGCGGTGCTCGCCTACGTCAACGGCGCCGAGCTTCACCGCTATGGACAAGCCGGGGTCGCCACCCCGGACCACACGATCCGCACCAAGAACTACCCGCTGATCGTGCCCGCCCCCGAACCGGGCAAGCTCGGTGCATTCAAAGAGGCAGTTTGCGGTGCGGTCGATCGGTTCGTCGCCGAATATCATGCGTATTTCGCCCGCCACAATGCGCGCCAGGACGCACCGAAGCGCGAGCTCGACCCGATGCCTCGGGTCATCCTGGTGCCGGGGCTCGGTCTCTTCGGGCTCGGACGCAGCGCCCGAGACGCCCGGATCGCCGCCGATATCGCGCAATCGACGATCGAGACGGTGACCGATGCCGAGGCGGTGGGCCGGTTCGAGTCGGTCACCGAAGCCGACCTCTTCGATATCGAATACTGGTCGCTGGAGCAGGCGAAGCTCGGCCAGACCAGCGAGAAGCCGCTGGCCGGCCAAATCGCGGTCATCACCGGCGGCGCCGGAACGATCGGTCTTGCCACGGCCCGCGTGATAAGCGGTGCGGGGGCGGAAGTGGCGCTGCTCGACAGCGACACCGAGGCGGTAACGGGGGCGGCGAAGAAGCTCGGCGGGTCGGCGCTCGCCCTCGCCTGCGACGTGACCGATCCCGCGGCGGTGCGCGCGTCATTCGACCGCGTCGCCGCACGTTTCGGCGGGGTCGACATCGTCGTCTCCAATGCGGGTGGGGCCTGGCAGGGACGGATCGGCGAGGTCGAGGACACGGTGTTGCGCCGCAGCTTCGAGCTCAACTTCTTTGCCCATCAGAGCGTCGCGCAGAACGCCCTGCGCATCATGCTGGCCCAGGGAACCGGCGGCTGCCTCCTATTCAACGTGTCGAAGCAGGCGGTGAACCCGGGCCCGAATTTTGGCCCCTACGGGTTGCCGAAAGCGGCCACGCTCGCTCTCGTGCGGCAGTACGCGCTCGATTACGGCGCCGAGGGCATTCGCGCCAACGCGGTCAACGCCGACCGCATCCGAAGCGGCCTGTTGACACAAGAGCTGATCGCCGCCCGGGCCGAGGCGCGCGGGCTCAGCGAGCGGGACTATATGGCGGGCAATCTTCTCGGCCGCGAGGTGACAGCCGACGACGTCGCTCAAGCCTTTCTGCATCATGCGGTCGCGCTCAAGACCACCGCCGACGTGACCACCGTCGACGGCGGCAACATCGCCGCGGCACTCCGCTGACCGGGCGCGCCCCCGAACGGAATTTCCGGATTGCTGTTTCGGCTTGCGCGATACGATCCAGTGCCTCGGCTCACCGGCTGGCGGGCGAAAAACAACGAAAATCGCGTTTTTACCCCCGGATCGGCCAGTTTGCGTCAAAAAATATAACATCAGATCAACGGGTTGGATAGTGAAATTCGTTACTCGGCGGATCAACGGAATTTTTTCGGCGAACAACGAATTTTTGCGGCCTAAACGAATTAAGAGTTTTCGCGTCGCTCGCCGATGCGAAAGCTCTGTTGGACTGACGTGGATCGGAGCTCGCCGCAGGGGTATGGAATTTTCAGGTGGTCTGCGGGGCGGCGAGATGGCTGGCCGGGCGGGAATGAGGG
>DATEQL010000766.1:0-5678 GCA_035272665.1 Allostellaceae bacterium | reverse complement strand
CTCCCTTTAGCTGTAGAAATCCAGTCCCCGGGCGGATTTATTTCTCGAATTTGCCGGTTTTAGCCGTCTCTGGGCAGATTGCGAGCGTAGCTACGCCGCCGCCGGAACCAGCTTCGTCAGCCGGACGAGATTGGAGGCCGTGGCCGTCAGGGTGAACATCCAGCCGACGCGGGCCAGACCACGGCGATGGGTCTTGCGAAAGCCGGCCAAACACCTCCTCAATGCGCCCGCGCAGCCGTCCACTGAGCGCATAGCCGGGATGGCGGGTCGTTCGACCGTCGATTGGCGATCGCCGATTGGTGGTGTTCTGCGCCACGTGCGGCGTCACGTTGTGCGCGCGCAAAACGGCGACAAACTCGAACCCGCCAAGCTCGCCTATCTGGGGCATGTTCTGATGGAGAACCGGTATGCTCTGGTGGTCGACCGACACGCATCTGACCTTGGCGACCGGAACGGCCGAGCGCGAGGCCGCGCTCGAAATGGTGGCGGACCGTCCCGGCCGCCATCGGATCACGCTGGGTGCCAATACGGCCTACGATGTGGCCGACCGTCTCGTCCCAAACCTCCTCATCCAGCGACAGCCCGACAAACCAGCGGAACAACAGATTGGTGTCGAGCTCCACCACCTGCTTCTGCGAACGCACCGAGTAGAAGGCCTGCAACAGCAAGGCGCGAAGCAATCTCTCTGGCGGAATCGACGGCCGGCCAAATCGGGCGTACAGCTTCTCAAATTCCGGCGATAGAGCCGCCAGCGCCTCGTCCGTTATCCGCTGGATCGGCCGCAACGGATGATCCTTTGGAACCCGCGCCTCGCAGCTCACATAGCTGAACAGCGCGTCGTTCTTCGTATCCCAACCGCACATCGGACGTCCCCCACATCTCGTCACGCAGCCCGGATTATACTCAATATCTCGACCAATAGGCCGACTTCTTCCGTATCCTACTAGGATCAATTCAATGAAGCTAAATAGACGGCTTGCGGCGTTGTTCGTCACATTAGCGCTCGGCGGATGCGCGCAGACGATAGCCGGGCAGGGACAGTCGCCCTACGCGCCCTATTCGCGTGATAGCGGGGCGGATACGCACAGCGGTGTGGACGGCGGCGGTGGCGGCGGCATGTAGGGTGAGACGATCGGTCCTCACCGGACTTTGCATGAACCCCAGGTGCCGGCAACCTGAATGCCCGCCTCACCGGACCCAGACAGCGGCTCCCGGCCTTGGGTAGCCGCATCACTTGAATGTAACGGCCGCTTCTGTAATCGCAATGCCGCCGCGATTCGACCGCGCGATTCGGCTCCTGAGCGAAATCTTGATTGCTCCGTGAACCCGCCCGATCGGGCGGGCGCACCAACACTTGTTCACCGTCGTTCTGCGACGATGTGCCAGTGCCACGAGCCAGGCCGGCGCTGCTCTTCCTGGGTCAGCGACAGCAGCTCGAAGCCGGCGAAGAGCGCGGCGAGGCCGGCGAAGTCGCAATAGTAGTGTGGGTGCGCCTTGGGGCCGCTGCCGCGGATGAAGGTGTCGGGGGCGACCGGCCGACCGCGACCGAATTGCGCATCGCGCTTCGACAGCATCGTGCCCTGGTAGAGCCCGCCGGGCTTCAGGACGCGCCAGATCTCGGCAAGCCGGCGACCGACATCGCCCATCGTACCGTGAAAGATGACGTTCCACGATAACACGTAATCGAAGCTCTCGTCGGTGAAGTGCAGCGCGTCGGCATCGCCCTGGCGCAGGCTCAGTCGGAGGTCACGCGCGGCTGCCTCGCGTGAGGCGAAGTTGAGGCCGGCGGCGGCACCGTCGATCGCCTCGACGACAAAACCGTGCTCGGCGAAGAGCAACGCGTGCCGGCCGACGCCACAACCGATGTCGAGCACACGCTGCGCGCCGCGCGCCTTCAGCACCGGCACCAGCGCTGCCACCGCCGGGTGCGGAACGAGCCAGTCGGCGCGGCCCTCCGGCGTTGTCCAACGTTCGTCCCACGCCTCGACCGCCGTCGCCGCCATCTACGCCTCCCGCCTTGCCGTCGGCTGTACCCTGGTCGTCATCATAACCCCGCAGATGTTATGGGCCAAAGCCAGGCCAAGCCCGACCATGACGGACTCTGAAGCTCTAGTGTCCGGCCCGGCGCCTACCGTACACTCCTCGGTGGTCGAGATGTCCGCGTAGGTGTAGAACCACACCACACTGGGCAAGGAGAACCCCATGCCGTTCTGCGAAAAAGGCAACGTTCGCATCTATTACGAAGAGGCGGGCTCCGGCTTCCCGTTGCTGGTGATCCCCGGCGGCGGGCTGAATTCGACGGTCGCGGGTCTCGCGACCCACCCGTTCAACCCGTTTGACGAGTTCAAGAACGAGTACCGCGTCATCGCGGCCGATTTGCGCAACGCCAAGGGCGGCCAGTCCGCAGGCCCGCTCGAGATCGACCGGCCGTGGGACGCCTATACCGACGACCATATCGGCCTGATGGACCACCTGGGCATCCGCGAATTCATGGTGCTTGGCTTCTGCATCGGCGGCCCGTTCATCTGGAGCCTACTAAAGCGGGCCGGTGACCGCGTCCTCGCGGCCGTGCCGGCGCAGCCCAGCGGCTACCGCCCTGAGATGCCTGGGCTCTCCTACAACAACAACATGAAGGGCTGGGGCCCGGAATTGTGCGCCCGCCGGCCCGATATCACGATGGCGATGGTCGATACTTTCCTGACCAACATGTACGGCGGCGCTCGCGCTGACTTTGTGTACACCGTGACTCGCGATTTCGTGCGCAACTGCAAGACGCCGATCTTGGTCTTGCCCGACGACGTTCCGGGGCACCCGTACGCCGTTGCGATGGAGACCGTGCATCTCGCGCCGAACGCTCAGGTGAGCCTCTATCCGTGGAAGGACACCCCGGACAAGATCCCGCTGGCGGTGCGCCACATCCGCACCTTCCTCCACGCGCATCGACCCGTGGCAGCAGCGCGATCCATGGCAGCCGCCGCTCAGTAGCGCCGAGCCGGTCGAGACGCTCGCAGGGAGATGCTGGCGCTGCTGCCCAACCGCGGCCTTACGGAGGGAGGGCCGTAGGTTAGAGAGGGAGTCGAAGGATGACCGAGACCCTCATCGGCCAGCGCCAGCTGCCGCCCGGCTTCGATGTCGGCGCCCACCTCGCCCGGCTCGACGAGGACGGCTTCACCATCGTCGAGGACTATATGAGCGAGGATCAACTCGCGCGGTTCCGCGAAGGCCTGAAGCCGTATCTGGGCACGTACTGCGGCCGCAACCCGTTCGAGGGGCTCGCCACCGAGCGCGTCTACACCCTGGTGGGGCGCGGCAAGATCTACGAGGAGATCGCCTCGGACCACCGGCTGCTCGCCATCCTCGACGGGCTGCTCGCGCCCAACTACCTGCTGAGCGCCGACCACGCCATCTGCATCTATCCGGGCGAGAAGGCGCAGGCGGTGCATTTCGATGACGTTTTCTACCCGTTCTCGCGGCCGAGACGCGCCATCAGTATCAGCGTGATCGGCGCGATCGACGCGTTCACGGCCGAGAACGGCGGCACCGTGCTCTACCGCGGCAGCCACAAATGGTCGTCGGAACGGATCCAGGCGCTGCGCGAGGCGCTGACACTCGGCGAGACGAATGCCGACGGCGAGCGCCGCACGCAGTTGGCCATGCCGGCGGGCGCCATCTGCGTGTTCCAGGGCACGCTCCTGCACGGCGGCGGCGCCAACCGCACCGACGCGCCCAGGCTCGCGTTCACCAACCAATACTGCGAGCCCTGGGCCCGACCGCAGGAGAACTTCTTCCTGGGCGTGCCCAAGGAGAAGGTGCGCGGAATGAGCCGCGAGATGCAGATCCTGCTGGGCTACGAGCTGCGCCGGCCCGGCGACATCATGGGGCAGGTGGGCGGCTATCACCCGATCAAGACGCTCGATCCCGACTTCGTGCTGCCCGTGCTGCGCTGAGGCGGCGGTTTCGAATATGCGGCCAGCCAGCTTTCGCCGCCGCCGGCGGAGTGCGCTCCGCGTCGGGGAGTTCGTCCAGTTCGGCTGGGCTCGCTACAGCGAGCTTGGCTTGCCGGAGTACAATTTGAGATTGATACAGGACGTTATCATGCGTGAGATTGGTCAGCAAGGTGCAGGGGACCAAGGCGAGGTCATGCGCTCATGACCGGCTGCTCACGACCTTTAGCGGTCGTTCGTGGTTGCGCACTGGTGATGCCACGCAATTCTCAATGCTTTCTGAAGGGCACGAACATCCGGACTGCAGAGGGAGACAGAAAAGTCGAAAACTTGTCACTGGGTGATTTGCTGCCAACTGTGTTTGGAGGGATATGTCCCATTCAATGGATCGGTCGCTACTCGCTCAAGAAGAGTGATCCGACTAAGGGATGGGTCAAAAAGATGCTGCCGGTTCGGGTCGCTCGATCGGTGCTAGGTCTCGATGTTCCGTGTGCCGATCTGTACGTTACGAAGGAGCACGCACTGCTTATCGATGGCGTCCTGGTGACAGCTGGTAGCCTGATCAACGGCACGACGATTACGGTTTACGATCCGCGCGTGCTTGATGAATTAGAGTTCTTCCATATCAAGCTCGAACGCCACAACGCAATTTATGCAGAAGGCGCTCCTTGCGAAACTATAATAAACGTCGAAGAGAGCGCGGTCAATTTTGCCGAATATCTTGGTCACTATGGACATCCAACAACCCAAGAGGCGCCATGCGCGCCATTGCTCAGCTGCAATGGCGATCGGAGCGAAATAAGGTCGCGCTTCCGCAGCGCGATCTCACTGTGGATTGATCGCCGCCAGAAGGTTGACATTATTCGAGACGAGCTGGAGGAGCGTAGCATCGCTGTTTTGCGGGATCGGAACTCGTCTCGCGATTGCAGTGTGTTTGCGTAGATCCTCGGCGCGTGCAGGGTGCTCGAAGGTCAATATATAAGAGCGGCTCTTGAATTCTTGGGCTCGGGGGCGACTCTCGACTTCCAGATCAGACCTTCGCACCGGATGCTGCACCAGGTAGGACCCTGACCGATCTGGACCGCGATCCGGTGCGAAAATCTTCAATTTCGCACGTTCGAGCCTGCCGTCGGATTCGGTCAAGCCGACCACCACCCAAATAGACTAACGCCGATTCAGGGCTGACGCGGTTTGCTGAGCGGGGCAAAACGATGCCTATCGTTTACACAGGCCGTCGAAAACCGACCGTCATTCTGGCGGCAGACGGATCAGTCACGAACGAACCCGCAATGTCGCGATCGGCAAGCTACGCGAGCGGTGGCGATAATACCGCGAGGCGTTCCCGGGATTACCAATTGGGCGTCGTGGATAGCGGCCCGCTGATCGAGCCACTGCCGTGACGCAAGCCGGGCGCGAAATACGCCGTGCTCGCAGGCATCGCCGCCGTGTGGGTGCCAGGCCTTTTCTGGCTCCTCTTCTGCCCGCACTACTGAGGCCAAGGAGCCAGCGGAGAACGCAGCGCGTGCAGTGACCCCTAAGAAAGGCTCGATGTCAAAATGACATCGGGTGCAGCACGACGTCGAGCAAGAGTTTCTGGAGCTCGAAGATTTCTGTCCGGACGCCGCCGCGAGTTTCCCACCATCGGTCGGGGTCAAAACTTGAGTATCGCGTGGGTTGAACCGTGACACGTGTCGGATGGCCTTTCATGTCTCGGTCGAGCACTCGCCGCAATCG
>DATEQL010000765.1:0-13334 GCA_035272665.1 Allostellaceae bacterium | reverse complement strand
CAGAACAGCGCGACGGCGCCGATCGCGGCGAAAGCGCGCCCGGCATTGACGAGAGCGGGCAGCCAATCGGGCACGCGAAGGTGCAGGCTGCCGCGGCGCGCGACCCGACTCGCCGGATCGGCGACGAGCAACGCCAGACCGTTCAGCGCGTGCACTATGCCGGCCAGCACGTTCGCCGTCTGGTCGGCGAGCAGCCGCGGCGACGGGGTCTCCGCCGGCAGGGCGATCAGCGTCTGGATCGCGGCCGCGCAGATGCGGTGCAGACCGATCGGATCGGCAATCCAGCGTGTCGTCTGGTCGTACTCCGGCGCCGATCGCAGCTGCTGTGGCACGCCTTCCAGGACGGAGGCCGCTCCTCGCCGGGCCTCCTCGTCCGACAGCCGAACCAGGTGATTTGCCACTGCGCGCCAGCCGACTAGGGCAGTGAACAGGCCGTCGACGGCACGCTGTAATACGGGCGAATGATAGCGCAGCTGCGAGGATTCCCCGATCGCCTCGTCAATGACCGGGTCGAGCGCGATGACGCGGCGGACGAATTCCCATCGAATCCGCTGGGTGGCGTCAAAATTGGTTCCGGCGACCGTCAACGTGTCGGTAAATCGGTCAGCAATCTCGGACGTAGTGGCCGCGAACAGCGCAGCCAAGCGCCGCGGGGCGTCGCCGAGATCGGTGGCCGCGAGAACGATGCCGGCGTAAACGATGCCGATGATGATCTCGCTGCCCCGACTGACGGCAAGCAGAAAAGCGGCATCTGCATTGACCCCGCCGGTAGCGCCGAGCAGATCGCCGGCGACGATTGCCGCGGTGTAGCCGGCCAATGCCGCCGCGGAGGCCGCGAAGTTGCGCAGCAATGTCGCGGCGAGCGCGCTCGCGCCGCCCCACAGCGCCAGCCCGCCGAGAAACAGCGCGCGGTCCTGCGGGAAGCAGGCGGTCAGCATCACGATCGCGACAGCGCCGACGATGGTGCCGATCATGCGGTACCAGGCCTTGCGCAGCGACGCGCCGAGATGGGGCTGGCAGACGATTGCCGCCGAGGTACCGGCCCAAACCGGATTGTCGAGCTCAAGCCAGAACGCGACATAGAGCGCAAGGGACACTGAGGCCCACAGACGCAGCCCTAACAGCAGCGGCGGACGTGCAGCTCGGAGGGCATCGCTCAGCCGCCGAGTGGGAAAGGTCGTGCTCCCCGGCAAGCGGCCGGAGTTGAGATCAGTGGCTGCCATAAGACGGACCGCGGCGTCTAATGCAGCTTTACCTGCTGCCCCGTGATCAGGCTCAAAACGGGCGGCTGTCCGAGCCAGCTCATCCGTTCAGGAATAATCGTGCATGTTCGAGAAAGATTTCCGCGTGCTGCGATTGCGCTCCGTGGCTGGCATCCGGATAGATTACGAGCAGGGCATCCGGCAGGTGCTGAGCCAGGAGAAAGCCGTTGATCGGCATGACGACGACGTCTTTACTCCCATGCACAATCAAGGTTCGTTGGCGAATCCGAGCTAACATCGCGTAGCGGTCCGTCGAGGGAATGGTGCCCCATTCACGGAGCGCCTCCAACTGAGCGCCTGCCGCTTTCATGGATACCGGCGCGTCACGGTCCGAGATACGAAGCCTCAGTCGTTCGATGTAGGCTTGCCCTGCGGCCTTGCTGGCCTCGCTTGGAGTGAAGAACGCGTTCATGAGCAGCGCCACTGGATCGGCCAGCTCGTCGGGCGAGAGCTCGGTGAAGGTCATGCCTTCTCCGCCTCGCGGACCCGTACCGAGCAGAATTACCCGCCGGATCATGTCCGGGTATTCAAACGCAAGCTGCTGCGCTATCATGCCGCCGAGCGAGAACCCCACGACGTCAAAACTTTTAAGGTCGAGCGCGCGGCAAAAGTCGACACAGTCCTTGGTCATCGCTGCGACGGTCGACGGCGTTTCACCGGTTGAGCCTCCAACGCCGGCGTTATCAACCAGGATGACATCGCGCTCGGCTGCGAAGCCGTTCGTCACCTTGGGGTCCCAGTCTTCCATGTTCGCGGCCCAGTAGTTGAGAAACAGCAGGGGAAGCCCGCCGGGCCGACCGAAGCGCCGGTACGCGAACCGGACGTCTCCGACCTGGACGAACTGTGTGCGGGCGGAGTCGGGCGTATCATTGGACATCAGCATCCTCTCCTCAGGCTGTTTCAGCTCTCAGGTCGTCTGCTCTATTGATCATTACGGAATATCGAAGAGCGCGGCGTCGAGCTTTCCTTGAACACGACGTCCCAGCTCGGCCGAGAAGCGAACAACGATATGAAGCGGCCGATGGTATATTTGGACGCTTTCGATCAGCCCGGCGTCATCATGGGTAAGGATCGTCGTACCTCCGACGTCTTCGCCGAATACTTTCCCTTCCCACTCAAGACAGGTCTTTGAACCGTCCTTCGTTTCATGAGTGAAGGCGATGGTGTCGTACATCCCGCTGGTGGCAGCGAAGAACGCGGCAATACGGCCCACGCCAATGCACGGGGCATTCAGCACCGACGCATACAGCAACGGTTGTGCCACGAACGCCGTCGCGAACTCGTTTGTGCCGTTCTTGCGGACGACCGCAATCCAATCTTGGCCAGGTGCGCGGTCTAACGCTTTGGAGCTCATAGAGTACCTCTCGGGTGGCGCGCGAACCTCCGCTCCCATCGTGCACACCTCGTCTGCGCTTCAGGAGCGGGCGGTCAGTCTATTGTCAGAACCATGCGAAAATGCGCCTTCCCAGCCATCATCTTCGCGTAGGCATCCGCTGCTCGCTCAAGCGGGACGGTCTCAATCATGGCGGATATGCCGCTCAGCGCACTGAAGCGGAGCGTTGCGTCACCGGTCGCAGGGTCCCCCGTTAGGGCACCTTCGAGCTTGCGGCTTCCAAATACGAGATCCATGCCCGAGACCTCGATCGGCTCCGGCCCGACGCCGAGGAGGATCGAGACACCGCCGGGACGCAGCCCCTTGAAGGTCTCAGCGACCGTCTTGCCGCCGGACGCCGTTATCAGGATAACCTTGGCGCCGCCGAGGGCCTGCAGAGCCTCGGCGGGGTCGGTAGCGGCGCTGTCAATGTAATGGTGGGCGCCGAGCTTCCTCGCTAATTCCACCTTGTCGCCGCCACGGGCAATCGCCGCGACCTCGAAACCCATGTGCCGGGCATATTGCACACCCAGATGACCTAGGCCGCCAATACCAAGCACGGCGACAAGATCACCGGCCTTCGCTGGTGCGCTTCGCAGAGCACTGAACGTCGTCAGTCCTGCGCACAGTAGCGGCGCCGCATCGACCGACGACAAGTCGTCAGGGATCGACATGAGCCCGCTGGACTTCGCGATCATCACTTCGGCATATCCACCATCATGATGAATTCCTGTATATTCCTGGTTCCGGCAGTTCACGAGATCGCCGTTGCGACAGAACTCGCAATAGCCGCAAGACCCGCCGAGAAACCCGACGCCCACGCGCTGACCTACCGCCCAGCCCTGGACATCGGAACCAAGCGCATCGATTCGCCCGACGACCTCATGGCCTGGGACGCGCGGCCATTCGATCGGAAACAGGGCTTCGACCGTGGCGGAATCCGAGTGGCACACCCCACACGCCTCGACGCGGATGCGCACCTTGCCGGGGCCCGGAGTCTGAAAAGTCCTCTTTGTCAGCTCCAGCCGACCCGGGCCGACCGCATGCACCGCGCGGTAAGTCGATGCGTCTTCCATCATCCACCTCAATCGGTCGAGCAGGCACGCTTCGCCGCCTTGCCTAACTTGGTTCTTGACGCTCCATAAACCAATCATATGTATTTATTTGTCGCATAAACAGGATTTATCCCTTGGAGCTCTATCAGATCCGAAACTTCGCCGCCGTCGTCGAGACAGGCAGTATCACGAAGGCGGCGATCAGGGCCGCCGTATCGCAGCCCGCGCTATCTGTCTCGATAGCCAAGCTGGAAGATGAACTTGGCGTGCGGCTGTTCCACCGCTCACCGAAGTCGGTCACTCTCACACCGGCGGGTCGTCGATTTCATGCGACTGCGCAGGAGGTTCTACGGGCTTGCAACAAGGTGAAGGCTGAGCTTCGGGCAAGCGTCGCCGACCGACCGCTCCGAATTGGCATATTATGCACGTTGCCGTCCACGCATGTCGCCCGGCTCATTGAAACCCTGCAACGCGAGTTGCCGGACACACGAATCGAGCTTGCTGAGGGAACACAAGAAGACCTGCATGCTCAGCTCGCAGCCCGAAAGTTGCTCGCATGCATCTCTGCAAAAGCAGAGAGCGAGCCGGGACAGCGTTCTGTCGAGCTACTCAGGGAAGACTACGGATTGGTGGCCAGCCTGAACCATCGTTTTGCCTTTTGCGAAAGCATTGAGTTATCCGATCTCAACGGAGAACCCTTCATCGTTCGAACTCATTGTGAGGCCTTCGACAGCACGAGGAAGCTTCTGGCAGAACGCGGAATACGCTCGCAGGTTGTCTATAGGACGGATCAAGACGATCGTGCTCTCGCATTGGTAGGAGCCGGCCTAGGCGTTGCGCTGATGCCCGCGATTTTCGATGCGCCCAACGTGAAGAAAGTCCCAATCCGCGATTTCCACTCAAAGCGCGTGATCTCGTTGCACTGGAACGAGGATGTCGCCGACGATCGGCTCGATCAGCTCGTAGCCTTTGCCACGACGCACAATTGGGCACCATCCGCTCGGCCCAACCTCGAGACTCTTCGTGGATTTTCTGGTCACGCCGGCGGCGCTCAATTTGATCGCCTCGGCGTTCCGGCTTGATCGAGCAACAAAGCCATTGCCCGGATTGCCGCCCGTGTCGCTGGAACAGCACGATCAGGAGGCGGTTTTGGTCGGGGTCGCGCGGATCTGTACTTTGCTGCCGTCCTCGAGATCGACCGGCGGGGTGAGGATTAGCCGGTCTCCCTCCTTGACGCCGTTGCTAACCTCGACCTCGGTCCCGAGGTCGCGAATTTCGGTGATCTTGCGGCTGTGCGCGACACCGTCCTCGACGACCAGCACATGGAGGCCGTCGCGGTCGAAGACGATCGCTCCTGCCGGCACGATCAGTGAGGGTGTGCGGCGCGGGACCTTGAGCTCGACCGTACAGTAGGTCCCCGGGCTCAATTCTCCGTCGGGATTGGGTACGTCGATTTCGGTCATCAGGGTCCGGGTGGCAGGATCGAGGGCATCGGCGATCCGCGCGACTTTGCCCGGAAAGCTGTGGTCGGGGATCTCAGGCACCCGGACCACTGCATCGACCCCGGGCTTCACGCCGATCGCCGCGTCCTGCGGAACGTATAGCCGGACCCGCATGACGTCGCTCTGGGTCAAAGCGAACATGAACGTGCCGCTCGTCGCATCAGCCTGGACCAGGCTGCCGACATCGATGTTGCGCTGCGTCACAACGCCGTCGAACGGGGCGACGACCTGCTGATAAGCCTTCTGCTGGCGCAGCACGAGCAACTGTGCCTCCTGCGCCTGGATGGCGGCGTCATTGACCTGTTTCGCCTGCTGTTGAGCCGCATAGTTCAGGCGATCGGTGTCGCCCTGTTGCTGAGTCGCCCAGCCTTGCCGCACCAGAACCGAGTCGCGGCCCCAAGTGACCCGGGCAAGTTCACGGTTCGCCTTGGTCTGCCGGCGCGATGCCTTGGCCTGAGCTAGGCTGGCTTCGGCCTGGGCGATCTGGTGGTCGAGCTCGGGGGCGGTGATAGCCGCTAGAAGGTCGCCCGCCTTCACACGGGAACCGATATCGACATTGCGTTCCGTGATATAACCGCTTGCCCGCGCGTAGATGTTCGCGGCTTCGAAGGCGTTGGTCGTCGCCGGCAAGGTCACGCTGATCGTGCCGGGGCTCGCCCGCACTGCTTCGACGCGGACGTTCGGGACGAAATCGCGATGCTGCTCTGCGGCGGCCGTGACCTCGAGGTGCCGCGCGTAATGCTGCCAAACGCCGATCGCCAGACCACCGAGGAGCAGCAGCAGCGCGCCGAAGCCGAACAGCCGTCGACCGGAACCACTGCGGCGATCGTGCTCGCTAGTCGCCCGCTGAGTATCCCGGCCCCTCGCCGGATGCTCTACCACACGGTGGTCGAGTTCGGTCATTTAGAGTTCCTCCGCAAAGACGCCCTGCGCGGGTTTGCCGTCATTGCGTTTGCGCAGCACGGAGAAGAGATAGGGCACGATGAGCAGGGTGGTCGGCGTCGCGAACAGCAGCCCGCCGATGACGGCGCGCGCGAGCGCCGCATTTTGCTCTTCGCCGGCGCCGCCGATCGCCATTGGAACCATGCCGACGATCATTGCCGCGGCCGTCATCAATACCGGCCGAATCCGGGTGCGTCCAGCGGAGATCGCCGCATCGAAGGCACTCATGCCGGCGTGCTGCTGCTCGCGGGCGAAGGTCACGAGCAGGATCGAGTTGGCCGAGGCGACGCCGACCGCCATGATGGCGCCCATCAGCGACGGGACGCTCAACGTCGTGCCGGTAATATACAGCATCGTCACGATACCGCAGAAGGTAGCGGGCAAAGCTAGAATGACAACGAACGGGTCGCCGAAATTCTGGTAGTTCACGACCATCAACAGGTAGACGAAGACGGCTGCGAACAAGAGGCCGATGCCCATGTCGCGGAAGGCGTCGTTCATACTCCCGATCTGGCCCAATACCTGGATTGTGTTGCCGGGCGACAACTCCTTCTGCAGACCGGTGACGGTCCGGTCGATCTCGCCGGCGACGCTGCCGAGATCGCGGCCTTGGAGATTGGCGTAGACCTCGTAGATCGGCTGAATGTTCGCCTGGTTGGCGTTGGTCGGCAGCGCAATGCGGGTGAGGGTCGCCACATTGCTGAGCAGCCCAGGCACCGGATCTCCTTGCGGCGAAAGGGCGGTACTGACCGGCGTATTGGTCAGCGCATTGAGCGAGGCCACCTGAGGCTCTGGGGTCTGAACCGCCAGGTAATAGGGTATCCCCTTCGTTAGGTCGGTCCAGAAATTCGGGGTTACTTGCTCGGAGGAGCTCAGGCTGATGTTGAGGTTGGTGGCAATCTGACTGGCGTTGAGGCCGAGCTCGGCAGCACGGGTGCGGTCGATCGCGGCAAAGAACGCCGGCGCGCTCACTTCCTGCTGGAGATGCGCATCGGCAACCCCCGGGATCGCCGCGATGCGGCGGCGCAGCTGCCGCGCGATGTGCAGATTCTTGATGCGGTCATAGCCGACGGTCCGCACGTCGATCTGAGCCGTCACCCCGAAATTCAGGATCTGGGTGACCATGTCGGCAGCCTGAAAATAGAAGATGTCTTCCGGAAAGGCTGCCGGCAGCACCTGGCGCAGCTTGCGGACGTAATCGGCCGTTGGTGCGTGCCCGTCCTTGAGCGACACCAGGATCACGCCGTCATTGATGCCAATCGTCGAGCCGTCCGCGAAGGACAGATTATAGAGGCGCGCCGGCAGGCCGATGTTGTCGACGATCAGCTCGCGTTCGTTTGCCGGAATGATTTCGCGGATCTTGTTCTCGACGGCCTCGAAGATCTGCTCGGTCTTCTCGATGCGGGTGCCGGCCGGAGCGCGGACATGAAGCTGGATCTGCCCCCCGTCGATGAGCGGGAAGAAGTCGCGCCCGACGAAGAGGTACATGACGGTGCCAAGAGCGAGGATCGCTATGGCGAAGACCGGCACGATGATCCGGCGGGTCAGCAACGTAGCGAGGAGCTCGGCATAGCCGTCGCGCAGGCGATCAAAGCCACGCTCGAGGCGATGGTGGAACCGCGCGAACCAGCCTCCTTCGGCGCCGTGACCTTCGCCCTTCAGTAGCAACCCGATCGTGATCGGCGTCAGTGTCCGGGAGAGGCCGTACGAAGCCAGCATCGCGAACACGACGGCGAGGCCGAGCGGAGTGAACAGATATTTCGCCGGCCCCTCGAGGAAGACGACCGATGTGAAGACGCAGCTGATCGCCAATGTCGACACCAGGGTCGGCACAGCGATGCCCGCGGAGCCGTGCAAGGTGGCCTGCGGCAGCGGTTGCTTTTCCTCGCTCAACAGGCGGTGAGTGTTCTCGATCGTCACCGTCGAATCATCGACTAGGATGCCGATAGCGAGCGCCAATCCGCCCAATGTCATCGTGTTGAGCGTATCGCCGAGGAAATAGAGCACGACCAGCGATGACAAGACAGACAGCGGGATCGAGATCATGACCACCAGGGTCGACCGCCATGAGCCGAGAAACAAAAGGATCATCAGCGCAGTCAGTCCGGCCGCGATGGCCCCCTCGCGCAACACCGAGTCCACCGAGGCGCTGACGAACACCGACTGGTCGAACAGCTCCTTGATCTCCATGCCGGGCGGGGCCGAGGCGCGGGCGACCTTCAGCGCCTTTTTGACCTCCCTGACGACATCGACGGTCGAGGCGTTGCCGTTCTTGATGACGCTCAGCAGGACCGAACGCCGACCGTCCGATCGCACGACGTTCTGCTGCACCAGCGAACCGTCGCGGACATAGCCGAGATCCTTGATAAAAACCGTGGCGCCGTTGGCGTACTTGACCGGAATGTTGTTCAGGTCATCGATTGTCGCCGGTACCGCGTTGGTGCGCACGGTGTATTGGGTGTCGCCGATTTTCGCCGTGCCGGAGGGCAAGGTCAGGTTCTGGGCGTTGACGGCATTCGCCACATCCAGCGGGGTGAGGCCCTTGGCCAACAGCTTCGCCGGGTCGAGATCGACCATGATCTGGCGATATTTGCCGCCGGCCGGCGTCGGAAAGGTGACGCCGTGGATCGGCGCCAGCCGCTGCCTCAGATTGTAGAGGCCGTAATCATAGAGCTGCTGTTCGTTGAGGGTATCGGAGCTCAGGCTGATCTGCAGCACCGGGACGCTGGAGGCGTTGTACTCCACGACGAGCGGCGACTGAATCCCTGGCGGCATCAGCAGCCGGATGTAATTGGTTGCCGAGATGATTTGTGCGATCGCGAGGTCGATACTGACGTCCGGCTGAAAAAAGATCTTCTGGACCGAGATGCCGTCCAAAGTTTGCGCCTCGATATCCTTGATCCCGCTGACGGCGGTGCTCAGCGCGTACTCGCTGTAGGTGGTGACGCGCTGCTCCATCTCCGGCGTGCTGAGACCCGTGTACTGCCAGATGACGGTGACGACCGGGATATCGATCTCCGGGAAAATGTCTGTCGGCATCGACCGGAACGCGGTGACGCCGAGAAACAGGATCAGCAAGGCCAACACGTAAAAGGTGTAGGGCCAACGCAAGGCAAAGCGCACGATCCCCATGACGAGCTCCGTTTGCTACAGGCTATTGGGGTTGCCGGTCCGCACCCGGTTGACGGAAGTTCCTAGCTGTCGCGGCCCAGCGCGATCAGATTGGCAACAAAAACCTGGACCGCCTTGCCGTTCTGGTTCAGGGTCTTCGTCCGCATCTTGATCATCCCGCGGTTTGGGCGCGACGGTGACGGCCTTACCTCGAGGACCTCGCTCTCGACCCGCAGCTCGTCTCCGGGCCGCACGGGCAGCGGCCAACGCAACTCGTCGACGCCGACAGCGACGATCCCGTCCGCCAGATTAATCTCGCTCTCGACCAGCAGACGCATCGTCAGCGCAGCCGTGTGGCAGCCGCTCGCCGCCAATCCTCGGAAGATCGTGTCACGCGCGACCTCCTCGTCGAGATGAAATGGCTGGGGGTCGAATTCGGCGGCGAAAGCCTTTATCTGCTCCTGTCCACCCGCAGTCTGCGAGAGCCGAAGGTCTGGCCCACGCGAAGTCTTCGAGATACCGCTTGCTCATGGCCCATCCTTTGGCAGCCTTGCGAGTTTGACGCTGGAGTGCGTCTGCGGCCTTAAATCGCCTCGCGCATCGTCGCGAGGAGACCGGCCACTCGCCCGCCATTGCGCTGAACGATCGCCGCAAACTCAGAGCGCTGGGTGAGCGCCATACTCACGCCGTCGATACTAACGTCGCTGATCTTGTAGCGCCCGTCGCTTACCGCGAGCCGCCAATCAACTTCAATCGGCGGTCCTTGCGGACGAATGATTTGGCTGGTCACCATCACGCCAGCGGGATCGGTCCTGCTACCGTTCACCCTGAGGCTTTCGCCGCCATATTGTGCAAACTGCTGCGCATAGTAGTGCACAAGATAGTCTTCGAAGAGGCTGCGGAACTCCCGCCGTTCCGCCCCGCTCGCAACGCGCCAATACGGACCAAGAACAAAGTGGGATATCTCGGTAAGAGCGAAGTCTTGGCGGAGCATCTGATGGAAATAAGTCACTTTCTGGTCCAAGTTCGCGCTGGAGCGGATCACTGCTAGCCCCTGGTTGCCGAGGATGCGGATGAAATCGGCTGGATCCTCGCCGGCCGCAGCAAAACGCGGCGTCAACAACACTCCGGCGATCACTACAAGGGCGATCGTGACGACCCGTGCAAGGTCCAGAATGGCGACAACGCCGGTGGAGTGTTCTCGCGCGCTGTGGGGCTGCACGCAGTCTGATATGCCGGTCCGATGATCGAGCAGCATGACCGTATTACCCGTAGTAGTGGATCCTAACATTGGTGAAACGATGAGATCGTCGGTCATAGGGTTATAGCCGTTCCCCCGAAGATAGGGGCATATGCGCCTATTATGGGACTGATACATGGGAGCCGTCTCCTCGGTGTCAAGTGGAATGTGTCTTGCGCCATTGCACTGCACGGGGAGACGCTAGGGGCATGCTCTCTCGTCGCATTCATGCGGGCCTATCCCGAGATAATATTGGATCTCGATTTCAGCGATCAAATCGTAGATGTGATCGAGGAGGACTTCGACGCCGTAGTGCGCGCCGCCGAGGTTGGCGACTCAACTCAGGACAGGCCGTCGCGCCCGGGCGGTATGTGCGCGCTGTGTTGAATGTAGTTCGATGACCAGTACCGCTCGGCGGCCTTATAATCCCGCTTGTTGAAAAGCGTATCGAACGCTTGGAGGACCGATGTCTTGTTCGATTCTGCGATTGTCTTCGCCATTTCGTGCACTTCCATTTTTGCATGGTTGTTTCGGACGGATTTGCGGTCATGGCGTTAACGGACACGGCCGTCGGCGTGCCGGCGCACCCTAAGCCAGGTCTTGCTAGTCTCCGCGCCGTTCTTCGATCGCGTCGACGCGATCGGGGTAAAAGGCGAGATGATCTTTGATGGCGGCCACGGCCGCGTATGGTTCCTCGTAGGTCCACACGGCATTGATCGAGCGCTTGCCGCCCACCGGGATGCTGAAATATCCGCAGTCGCCCTTGTAGGGGCAGTAGGTTGCGTGATCCGTTCGCTCGAGCAGTGCCAGGTCGACATCCTTCCGGGGAACGTATTGGACCGGCGGGTAGGTCGACTCTCGGAGCGTCAAGGCGTCTCGGGTGTCTGCGATCACATGCCCGGCAACCGAGATCACGACCCGGTTCGGGTTGCATTCGATCGTGATCGGATGATCCGGCCCCGGAAACTTGATGGGCTTCGATATAGTCGAGAGTGTCTGTTCCATGGCTTTACCTTTCTCGAGTGCGCTGATCGTGTACCCGTCACGCGGCGCGGTCACCTTCCGATAGGAACAGCGACACGTGGCGGACAAAGAGATCGGGATACTGGTACGGCGCTCCATGGTTGGAGTCGGGATAGATGATCAACTGAGAGTTCGGGATGTTCTGCTGCAGGATGAACGAGTTGATCGTATAGACGATCAGGTCCCTGTTGCCGTTCACAACGAGCGCCCGCTGCTTGATCGTCTTGAGGTAGTCGTAGGAGCCCTCGCGCTGGACGCCCCATTTCGCGATCGCCTCTCTCTGCCGCGGGCCGACCCTCTCGTTCACCTCGGGATCGCGGTCCACCTGACGGAAATGCTTGCGCGTCAGGAACTCCAGCCCTGCAGCCTGAGCCTTCTCGGACGGACCGAAATGAACCGCAAGCCACAGATGCGCCGGCGGGTCATAGGTGGCGCCGAAGATCTGCTGCGCCTCCGGCGTCTGTGACGCCATTCCTTCACCGCCACGTGGACCGGTGCCAACCAGGATCAGCTTGCGAACGAGTTCGGGCGCCTGCAGGGTGATCTCCTGGGCGACGAAACCGCCGATCGAGATGCCGAGCACATCGACCTGGGTCAGGCCAAGCGCTTTGATGAAGGCGACTGTGTTGGCCCCCATCTCCTCACACGTGGTCGGCACCTCGCCGGAGCTCGACGAGACGCCGGCATTGTTGAACAGGATCACCTCACGGTCGCGGGCGAGGCCATCGGTTACCGCCGGATCCCAGTAATCCATCGTGCCGAGGTAGTGTTGGTTGAACACGATCGGCACGCCGCCGGCCTTGCCGAAGCGCCGGTAAGCGAAGCGGATGCCATTGGCGTCGACGAACTGCGTCGGCGCGGTCTGATGGGTATCTGCGGTCATGTCGCAACATCCTTTGCAGGGGAGCTCGGCTGCAGGGGGGCTCGGCCAAGGCCGCGGCGCCCCGTCCGAGCGATACGCGTGAGGGTCAGTGGCCGAGGCCGTGGGCGATGCCGAGCTTCTCGAGCAGCGCCTGGGGCTCGAAGTAAGCGACCCAGATCGAGGTGACCTTCCCGTCTCGGACGGTCCAACAGTCGACGATCTTGATCACCGCATCGGTGCCCCTAACATCCTGGTTGATGACCGCGTCGACACGGCCGTCCGCGGCGATAACACTGACGTAACTGAACCGCGCGAAATCGAACACGTCGTGAAGACTGGAAAGGACTTGGTCGCGAAAGAGCGCCGCGCCGGTGTGCGTGCCTCCCCACGGTAGATAGTTGGGTGCGGTCCAGGTGAAGTTGGGGTCGAGATACTGCGCGAAGTCGGTAAGTCGACCTTGGATGCCCAACTGGTAGAACGCGTCCACCACCGTCTTGTTGCGCTCGTTCTCGGACTGGAAAGACATCGTTGGCTCCTTCGGGTCACGTCGTTGATGTTCGCTGTTAGCCGGCGGTCTTTCCGCCGTCAGCCGCGAGAATGTGGCCGGTCACAAAGGACGCCTTGTTGGAGGCGAGGAAGACGACCGCGCGGGCGATCTCCTCCGGTGCGCCGACGCGCCCCAGTGGCACGCTCGATACCAGTGCTGCCTTCCTCTCCGGTGTTCCGGTGAAACGGTTGAGCATACCGGTCTCGGTTGGACCGGGGGCCACGGCGTTGACGCGCACGCCGAAGGCGGCGGCTTCGCGCGCCGCGGACTTCGTCATGCCTTCCACGGCGTGCTTGCTGGCCGTGTAGACCGACGAGCCGCCGGCGCCCTCGTGGCCGTAGGTCGATGAGATGTTGACGATGCTGCCGCTACCCTGGGGTTGCATCGCGCGCAACTCGTGCTTCATGCTCAGCAACGT
>DATEQL010000764.1:0-9016 GCA_035272665.1 Allostellaceae bacterium | reverse complement strand
TCGGTCGTCATGCCCGGCCACATTGGCACCGACATCCCGACGAATTCGCGGAAAATTCTGAAGGGCAGCGAGACGGGGATCGACATATCCGCCGCGCGCAAAAGGTTCGCTGCGCAGGATATCGACGTCATCGGCCATTCCGACGATCAGATCCGGGCGCGGGTGGCGGAAATGGAAAAACGTTTCCGCGAGGACGCGCCCACGAGTGCTGCGGAAGCAGCGACCATCATCCTCGACGGCGTGAAGGCGGAGCGATGGCGCATTCTCGTCGGAAAGGACGCCGAGTTTCTGGATGACAGAGTCCGCGCTGCGCCCGAAGAGGCATATAGCCTTGAATTCTATGACGTGTTTCGAAAGGGCCCCGGCTGGAGAATTTAGCATTGAACGAGCCCCCGACGCAGCCGGGCGGACGGAGTCGGAGATGAGCTTTACATTGACCCAGGAGCAGCAGGAAATCCGCGCCGCAGTGTCGCGGCTGTGTGGGCGGTTTGGCGACGAGTACTGGCTGCAGAAGGACGATGAGGGCGGCTTTCCGCACGAGTTCCACCGGGCGATGGCCGAAGCGGGCTGGCTCGGCATCGCCATGCCGGAAGCCTATGGCGGCAGTGGGCTCGGCATAACCGAAGCGGCGATCCTGATGCAGGCTGTCGCCCAATCCGGCGCCGGGTTCAGCGGCGCCTCGGCGATCCACATGAACATCTTTGGGCTGCACCCTGTCGTCGTATTTGGCACCGAGGATCAGAAGCGGCGCTTTTTGCCGCCGCTGATCGCCGGCGAGGAGAAGACCTGCTTTGCCGTGACCGAGCCCGATGCCGGGCTCGACACGACCCGGCTGAAGACGCGGGCGGTGCGCCAGGGCGACCACTATGTGCTCTCGGGCCGCAAGATCTGGATCTCGACCGCCCAGGTCGCCGAAAAGATGCTGATTTTAGCACGAACCACCCCGATCGAGGAGATCGCGCGCCCGTCATTGGGGATGACCCTGTTCTATACCGATCTCGACCGCAGCGCGGTCGAGGCACGCGAGATCCCGAAGATGGGCCGCAAGGCGGTCGACTCGAACCTCCTCTTCATCGACGGGCTGAAGGTCCCGGTAGAGGACCGCATCGGCGAGGAGGGCGAGGGCTTCCGCTACATCCTGCACGGCATGAACCCGGAGCGCATTCTGATCGGCGCGGAGGCGGTCGGTCTCGGCCGCGCGGCACTCGACCGCGCCGCCCGCTATGCGAGCGAGCGGGTCGTTTTCGGGCGGCCGATCGGCCAGAACCAGGCGATCCAGCACCCACTCGCCGAGCGCTGGATCGAGCTCGAAGCGGCCGAGCTGATGGTGTTGCGCGCGGCCGCCGCCTATGACCGCGGCGAGGAGGCCGGCGCCTACGCCAACGCCGCCAAATACTGCGCGGCCGAGGCCGGCTTCCGCGCCTGCGAGACCGCGATCATGACCCATGGCGGCATGGGCTATGCCCGCGAGTACCATGTCGAGCGCTATTTCCGCGAGATCCAGATCGCCCGCATCGCGCCGATCAGCCCCCAGCTGATCCTGTCGCACATCGCCGAACGCGTGCTCGGCCTGCCGAAATCGTATTGACGTCGGCTTCCTGCTGCTGTGGAGCCGGGCTTAAAGCCGAAGGGGAGAACATGAAACAGATGGCCAAATTCGCGCTGACCCTGCTCGCAGGGTTCGCGCTCGGCGCCGGCGCTACCCAGGGATTGCACGCCCAAGGCCAGAAAAGCCTGGCCTATCTCGTCGCCGAGCCCGTAGTCACTGATCCGGTGGCCTTCAAAGACTATGCCGCGAAGGCGACCGAGACGCTGAAGGCGGCCAACGCGCGCCTTCTGGCGAACGGCAAGCCCGAAGTGAAAGAAGGGGCTGTGGCGCAGGGCAATATCGTCATTATCGCCTTCGACAGCCTGGCGGATGCCGAGAAATGGTACAATGAACCGCCCTACCACCCGTTGATCGCGGAGCGGCAGAAGGCAGCGGACACGCGACTCTGCTTGGTCGAGGGCATGCCGCAATAGGGGACGGATGATTCAGCGGGTCGCCATCGCTGGGTTTGGCGCGATCGGGAAGGTCGTTGCGCAACATCTCGACCGCGGGATCGACGGGCTGACGCTCGCCGCTGTCTCGGCGCGTGACGCTGCGCGTGCCGAAGCGGCGATTTCCGGTTTCGCCCGGCCAGTGCCGGTGTTGCCCTTGGCGCGGCTCGGTGAGGAGGCCGACATCGTCGTCGAATGCGCACCCGCCGCGGTCTTGCGCGAGCTCGCCGAGCCGGCCCTCGCCCATGGCCGGATGGTCATGGTGCTGAGTTGCGGAGCGCTCCTCGACCATTTCGATCTTGTCGATTTGGCGCGCCGGCACGGTGGCCGCATCCTCGTTCCCTCGGGCGCTCTCCTTGGCCTCGATGCGGTTGCGGCGGCCGCGCAGAGCCGCATCTCGAGTGTGCATATGGTCACCCGCAAACCGCCGCAAGGTCTCGCCGGGGCACCCTATCTCGAGGCGAACGCGATCGACGTCATCGGGTTGTCCGAGCCCAAACGCGTCTTCGCCGGCACCGCGCGCGAGGCGGCTCGCGGGTTTCCCGCCAACGTCAATGTGGCGGCGGCATTGGCGCTCGCCGGTATCGGGCCCGATCGCACGACGATCGAGATCTGGGCCGACCCGACCGTGACGCGCAATGTCCATCGGATCGAGGTCGAGGCCGAAGCGGCTCGCTTCTCGATGCAGATCGAGAACGTGCCGTCCGCTGAAAACCCGCGCACCGGCCGGCTCACGGCGCTCTCGGTCATCGCTGCACTGAAAAAACTGTCGGCCCCCCTCGCCATCGGAACCTGAGCCACGGCGCGGTGACCGGCTGCTTGCACGGCGCGCGATTGAGGAGTAGCTCCGGTGAGCAGGTTGGAGGCGCGCGGTGATCCAGCGCGGCGAGAGCTACGACGAGGTCTATGGCGGCTTTCGCTGGAAGCTGCCGGGGTGTTTCAACATCGGCGTCACAGCCTGCGACCGGCACGCAACCGGCGATGGCCGTCTCGCGCTCATTTACGAGGCGCCGGACGGCCGGGTCGACCGTTTTTCCTTTGATGATCTGAAGCGCCTGTCGAACCGGTGCGCGAATGCGCTCGCGGCGATGGGGGTGCGGCCCGGCGACCGGGTCGGCGTGCTGTTGCCGCAACGTCCGGAAACGGCGATCGCTCATATCGCGGTCTACAAGCTCGGCGCCGTCGCCCTGCCCCTCTTCACCCAGTTCGGACCGGATGCGCTCGAGCACCGGCTCGGCGACAGCGGAGCACGGGCGCTGATTACCGACAGCGAAAATCTGACCAAGCTGCCGGCCGGGCTGCCCGACCTCGCGACAATCCTCGTCGTCGATGGCGACGGCGGCGGCAACCCACTGTTCTGGCCGAGCCTCGAACGCGCCGCCGACTCGTTTTCCCCGGCGAATACCGGGATCGACGACCCGGCCCTCGTGATCTATACTTCGGGCACGACCGGCAAGCCCAAGGGCGCACTCCACGCGCATCGCACGCTGCTCGGCCATCTGCCCGGTGTGCAACTGGCGCACGACTTTTTCCCGGCGCCGGGCGATCTTTATTGGACACCGGCGGATTGGGCGTGGATCGGCGGGCTCCTCGACGTTCTGCTGCCGAGCCTCTATTTCGGCGTGCCGGTGCTTGCCCACCGCGCCCGCAAATTCGACCCCGAGGAGGCGTTCGCGCTGATGGCGCGGCACGGCGTCAGAAACGCCTTTCTGCCGCCGACCGCGCTCAAGATGATGCGCCAGGTGCCGTCGCCGCGCGAGCGATTTGGGCACCGCCTCCGCTCGGTGGCGAGCGGCGGCGAAGCGCTCGGCGAGGACATCCTCGGCTGGTGCCGCGGTGCCTTCGGGGTCGAGGTCAACGAGTTCTACGGGCAGACCGAGGCCAATCTCCTCGTCGGCAATTGCGCGTCGTTGTTCCCGGTGCGCCCGGGATCGATGGGCCGGGCAACCCCCGGCCACCGCATCGAGGTCGTGTCGCCGGCCGGCGGATCCCTCCCCGCCGGCGAGAGCGGGATCATCGCGGCGCGACGCCCCGATCCGGTTATGTTTCTCGGCTATTGGAACAATCCGGAGGCGACCCGGGCAAAATTCGCCGGCGAATGGTTGCTGACCGGCGATGTGGCGGTCAAGGATGCCGACGGCTACATCTGGTACAAAGGGCGCGAGGACGACTTGATTTCGAGCGGCGGCTATCGCATCGGTCCGACCGACATCGAGGACTGCCTGATGAAACACACGGCCGTGCTGATGGCCGCGGTCGTCGGCAGCCCCGATCCGGTTCGCGGCGAAATCGTCAAGGCCTTTGTCGTACTCAAGCCCGAGATCGCCGCGGGCCCCGGCCTGGAGGAGGAGATCCGCGCATTCGTCGGCGCAAGGCTGGCGCATTATCAGGCACCGCGGGAGATCGCCTTTGTCTCGGCGCTGCCGATGACCGCTACGGGGAAGATCATGCGCCGCGAGCTGCGCGGGCTACCGGTCGTGCCGCAATCGTCACCATCCTAAGCTGACGCGACTCGGTTCAAGGGGCGTCTGGAGGTTCCGATGTTCTGGGTTGTTGTAGCAGTTCTGTACTTCGTCCTCGCGGCGGTGGCCCCGAGCATCCTCGGCCTCTTCGTCAATCGCGCGCGACCGGATTTCGGCGCCCTCACCTTGTCCCTGCGCATCGTGTTTGCCGTGATTGCGCTGATCTGTCTGGCTGCGACCTCCTATGTTCATGTCGACTCGGATGAAATTGCCGTTCTCAACAAGATTTACGGGACCACCTCGCTGCCCGGCGAGCACATCATCGCGACCAACGGAGAGAAGGGCCCTCAGGCGGAGATCCTGACCCCCGGTTGGCATCCCTGGTTTCTCGTCAACGTCATCTATCAGGTCGAGAACAAAAAAGTCGTTTCGATTCCCTCGGGTAAATACGGGTTCTTGAACGCGAAGGACGGGGCGCCGCTTCGCCCCGATCAGTTCTTGGCCGATGCGTTTCCGTTCGATCATGAGCTGGACATGCTCGACGCGGAATATTTTCTGACCCATGGTGGCCAGCGGGGGCCGCAGACGACCGTCCTGACGCCGGGAAATTACCGGCTCAACACGTATCTCTGGGACCTGAGCGTCTATAACGCCGTCGATGTCGCCGAAGGCTTTGTTGGCGTCGTCAAATCCAATGTCATCGACTCCGTGCATTTCGGCAATTTGGTCGCGGATAAGCCGACCTCCTGCCAGCAAAAGACGGTGTCACCGAATTCTGGCGGCGAAGCCGTCGTCGCCGACCAAGTAAAATCCGATGAAGGCAAGCTCACCGCCATCCTCGTTCCGGTCGGCTGCATCGGCATCTGGGAAAGAGCGCTACAACCGGGCCGCTATTATGCCAATGAAGCGGCCTACAAGATCACGATGATGAGCACCCGCGTGCAGACCTGGGAATTCAAGGGCGGCTACAAAAGACGTTACATTGATCTGAGCCTCGATCAGGCGGGTAATTTGACACAAACGCAACGCTCGCAAGATGTCCCGGTGCCGCCGGGCTCGGCCGACCCGGCCATCTCGCCGTTTGTCGAGGGTTGGCTGGTGCCGCTCGAGCTTCGGGTTCTCGCCCAGGTAACCCCCGACAATGCGCCGTTTGTCGTCGCCTCGGTCGGCGGATTGCCGGAGATCGAGAACAACATCATGGTCCCGACCATCCGATCGATCGTCCGGAACGTCGTCGGCGCCCAAGGCCGTCACGTTTTGGACCTCGCCGACAATCGAGCCGCACTGGAGCACGCGGTCGAGGATGCGATCCGACCCGAAGGGTTGCGCGCGGGGATCGTCATCAAGGAGGTCAAGTTCGGCGATCCGGCGTTACCGCCCGAGCTTCTCGTTTCGCGGCTGCGCCAGCAACTGGCCGATCAATTGCAGGTCACCTATCAGCAAGAGCAGAAGGCGCAGACGCAACGGATCGAAACCGAAAAGGCGCGAGCCACCGCCGAGCAGCAGCACCAGCTTGTCGAAGCGGTGATCGGCGTTCAGGTCTCCGAGCAGAACAAAAACGCGGCCAAGCTTCGCGGCGAGGGCCAGAAGCTCGAGCTCGAGGAGATCGCGCAAGGTCAGCGGGCGCAAGCCGACGTGCTCGGCCAGGACCGGGTGCTGACCATCAACCTCGTCCAGCAGTTCCTCAAGACGATCCAGGAGAAACCCGAGATCGTTGCGCTGATCGGGCGGCTAGTGCCGCAAACAGTGGTTTCGACGGGCGGCCAAGGGGCCGGGCTCGACAGCGCCGCGGCGATCCTCGGAGCGCTGATCAACAATGGCGGCGGCGCCACGCCGGCGCTGGCCGGGCCATCGACCAAAAAATGAGCGGGATTTGCACAGGAGGGAGATGATGGCCCACCCGATCGTCTATGGCCCGGCCCTCAGCACCTATGTGTGGAGTGCCCGGCTCGCTCTGGCGGAAAAAGGGGTGACGCACGAGCTTGTCGACGTGCCGTTCGGCGCCCATCGCGAAGAGCAGCACCTGTCGCGCCAGCCTTTTGCCAAGGTTCCCGGCTTCGAGCATGACGGCTTTGCGCTCTACGAGACCCAGGCGATCTTGCGCTATGTCGACGAGCGCTTCGCCGGGACGCCGTTGCAGCCCGAAGATGTGCACCAATGGTCGCGGATGAACCAGATCATCGGCATCGTCGACGCCTACGCCTGGCCCAGCATCGCCGGCACGATCCTGTTCAACCGCGTGCTGGTGCCGCGCTTTCTCGGCGGTACCCCGGACGAGGCAGCGATCACCGCGGCCCTGCCGCGCGCCCGCCTCTGCCTGGCAGAGATCGATCGGCTGATGGAGGACCACCGGTTTCTTGCGGGCGAGCATGTCAGCCTCGCCGACCTGATGGTGATCCCGCTGCTCTATTTTTTCGGCAGAGTGCCGGACGGCCGGGCGCCGATGGCCGAGCACCCCAAATTGCAAGATTGGATGCGGCACATGGAGACGCGGCAGAGCTTTCAGGTGACAAAGCCGCCGCCGGTCTGAGCCGACGGCAGGACCCCCCGGCTGATGCGGAAGGCTATCGGTCAGGGGCAGCGCCGGTCTTGCCGCGCGGCCGGGCTGGTCTGGGCTTTGGCTTGTAAAATCGAGCCGCGAGGCGGTCGAGACGCTTGCGGATGCCCATTTCGTCGGCGTCGTTCGGGTCGAAGCCCGGGCCGCGCCAGTCGATCAGCTCCTCGTGCCGATCGTGCGCGGGGTCGGCAATCGCTTCGAGATACTCGACGTAACCCCAAGGACCGCCGACATCCTCGGGCGGGCAGTGGCCCTTGGCAGCGATCAGCCGAGGATAGATGACATTGGGTTCGACTGGGATCAGTTTTTCAAGCGTGACCGTGTGGAACCAGTCATCGCCGAAGTCATACCAGTATTTGAACTTGCCACGTGCCGGGCCGAGCAGCTCGGCCAAGGTTGCCTTCTTTGTATTGCGCGGGCCGTCGCCGAGACCCCAGCCCAGCTCATCGTCCGGGATGCCCCAACGCGCACTCCCCGCCTGAAATTCATAAAGATGGCAGTTTCCCCATCCCATCGCTGCCTGGATGACGAGATGCAACCGGTCGAGCCGAAGCTCGAGCGGCACCTCGACGCGACGAAGGACTTGCGGCTTGACGCGGTCGAGCGTGATCTTCAGCCGGGCGACGTTTGCCAGGAGGCCCGGGATTTCCGGCCCGGACGACGGGGCGGTCCGCATCGCGTCACCCGGCTCCGGCGGCGATGGCGCGCACCTTCGCCTCGCGCCCGGCGATCGCCCCTTCGCGTTCGAGTAGCAACCGGGCGCGCTCGACGACCGGCACGTCGATCATCTTGCCGTCGACGGTGACGGCGCCGACGCCCTCGGCCAGCGCTTTGTCATAGGCGACGACGACGCGGCGGGCATGGTCGACCTCCTCGGCGCCCGGCCGGAACTCCTCGTTCAGGATCGGCACCTGGCTCGGGTGGATGACCGAGGCGCCGATAAAACCGAACCGGCGGGAGCGGCGGATCGTCTGCCGAAAACCGTCGAGATCGTGGAACTCGGCGATCGAACCGATGAAGCCCAATGGCATGATGCCGGCGGCTCGGGCGGCGAACACCGCCATCTGCTTTGGCATCGACAATGCCTCGGCATCCGGAGATATACCGGCCGAAGTGGCAAAATCCTCGGCGCCGAGGTTGAGGGCGCAGAGCCGCGGGTGGGCGCGGGCGATCTCGGCGATATGGAAAAAGGCTGCGGCGGTCTCGACCATTGCGATCAGCCGTGTCGATCCCGGCGCCACGCCGCGCTCGGCCTCGACCTCGTCGACGATCTCGGCGATGAGCCGCACATGCTCGGCGCTGTCGGTCTTCGGCAGAGCCAGGGCCAGCACACGCGGGCCGATTGCCGCCTCGATGTCCCGCACCGCAAGGCGCAATGGCCGGTTGATGCGGACGACGACATCCGCACCGCCACGCGACACGATTCCGGCCGCCTCTGGGACCAGTGTGCGTGCCCTCTCTTTCTCGGAGGCGGCGACACTGTCTTCGAGATCGAGGATGATCGCGTCGGCGCCGCGCCGGGCGGCACCGTCGACAAAGCGCTTGGCGGTCACCGGTACGAACAGCAGCGAGCGCCAGACGGGCAGCGTCGCGGTGGTCATGGAATATCTCCGGCGAGGCCGATGACGCCGTCGCGCGCGAGCCCGTCGATCGCCGCGCGGTCGAGCCCGAGCATGCCCAGGATCTCGGCTGTATGCTCACCGAGTGCCGGCGCCGGGCGGCGCAAGCGGCCGGGTGTCGCCGACAGGCGGGGGATCACATTGTGCATCGGCAATCGCCCGATCTGGGCGTCGGGCAGGTCGACCAGAATCTCGCGGGCGGTCACGTGCGGGTCGGCCATAAACTGGTCGATGTCGTAGACCGGCGCGGCGGTGACCTCGGCGCGCTCGAAGATTTCCATGTTTTCGGCCAAGGTGCGCGCGCCGATGAACGCGACAATCGGCGCCTCGCAGGCTAC
>DATEQL010000763.1:0-14743 GCA_035272665.1 Allostellaceae bacterium | reverse complement strand
CTCGCCGCTCAGATCAGCCATCAGCGCGCCACGCCGGAAGCCGATCGATTGCTCGAGCAAGCGGCGGCATTGACGGCGCGATCCAACGATCCGCTGGTAACCGCGCAGCTCGACTATTACCGTGCCGTCACGGCGGCCTATGAGCGTAAACCTCGCGAGGCCGACAAGTGGGCGCAGATGGCGGAGGCTGCTTTTAGCCGATTGCTTCCGCCCGGTGGCGGCGAGCGTGCCCGCCAGGACCTTTCCGGACAAGCCCTTGGGCGACAAGACGTCGACGTTCCTGTGCTGATGGCCGACCCCGCGGCTCCGCCGACCGAGCAAACCGCAATTTTGGGCTTGGCCGAGACATTGAGGCTGCGCGCGGCCCTTGCCGAGCGGGCCGGTGATACGGCCCAGTCGACTGCGCTGGCGCTGAGAGCGGACCGGTTGCTGAGGTCGAACGGCCTCGCCGCCTCGAGCACCGGGGCCCGCTCGCTTCGCCTCGTCGCCAGCAACCAGGCCGTAGCCACGGATTACTCGACGGCGGCGGGCTACAGTTCCGAGGCCGGGGATGTTTTCCAGCGGGTCGTGCCGGGCGAGCGACCGCAGGCAGTCAATATGCTGCGACAAGGCGCCTATCAGCTGGAGCAGGGGCGCTCGGAGGGCGCACTCGCTCTCTTCCGCGATGCTGGGCAGATCCTGCGCCGACCCGGGGTGGTCGGGGCGCTACCGGAAGACATCTTCCCGTGGCTCGACGCACTGTACGCGGCTGCCGAGCATAATCCGGAGAACCGTTTGCAGCTGACCGCCGAAATGTTCGAAGCGGCCCAGCTCGCCATGGGCAGCCGCACCGCTCTGGACATAGCCCAAGCGACAGCCCGGCTTGCGGCGGGCGATCCCAAGACCGCGGCGGTCATTCGCGACTACCAGGACAAGCAGAGCGAATTCGATGCGGCTCAAGCCGAACGCGACGTAGCGGTTGCCAACCGTGGAACGGCCGAGCAACTCGCCGCAATCGATACCCGGATCGAGACGGCGCAGAAGGCACGCGATCAATCGGAAGCAGTGGTCCTCACTGCCGCACCGAGATATGTCGAGTGGTCGGAAAAGCCGGCGACCGAAAGCGAGGTGCGGGACCGTCTGAGCGCAAACGAGGCGGTCGCGTTCTTGTTCGTGTCGCGTAAGGGCAGCTACGGCTTCCTCGCCAAACACGGCGGCACTCTTGCTTACCGGATTCCGATGAACGAGGCCGGGATCGCCGCGTCGATCACCAAGCTGCGCAACAGCACGGTCGAGCGGCCCGGCGGGTTGCCGAATTTCGACTTCGCCACCGGCTACGCGCTTTATGCTGCACTTTTCGGGCCGGTGGAAAAGGATCTCGACGGCGTTTCCGAGCTGAGCGTGGCTGCAACCGGAGACCTCTTGCGTTTCCCGTTGGCGGCCTTGGTGACGCAGCCCGGCGTCTCGGTCAGCAATGGTGACTATCGTCAGGTGCCTTGGCTCTTGCGCCGGGTCGCCCTCGGCTATTTCCCATCGCCGCGCGTGTACGTCAATCTGCGCGGGCGAAGCGGTGGTACGACCGCATCGGAGCCCTATATCGGGTTCGGCGATTTTCTTCCCGCGACACGGGCGCAACTCGCCGCCACCTTCCCCCGTGATCGCTGCAGAGACGATTTCGAGGCGTTGGGTGGCTTGGAGCGGCTGCCGAACACCAAGGTCGAAGTTGCGGCGATCGCTCAGCGGCTAGGTGTTGGACCCAGCGACGTCGTGCTCGGCGACGCCTTTACCAAGGCTCGATTGACGAAGCCCGATCTCGATCAGCGCAAGATCGTGCTGCTGGCAACCCACGCCCTCTTACCCGAGGACCTCAAATGCCAACCCGGGCCATCGATCGTGGTCTCTGTTGCGGCGAATGCGCCGAACGCCAATGCGGGCTTCCTTAGCCCGGGCGATATCGAGAAACTCAAGCTCGATGCTGATCTGATCGTCCTCTCGGCATGCAACACTGCCGGTCCCAGCGCCAAGACGGGGGAAAGCCTGTCCGGCCTCGCCCGCGCCTTCTTCCGGGCCGGTGCCCGTGGCGTGATGGTGACCCATTGGTCGATCGCTTCGGGCGCGGCGGTTCCGCTGATGATCAACACCTTCCCGACCGGCCGCGCCGACCTGGACACGGCGCAGGCGTTGCGCCAGGCGCAGCTTCAGATGATCGAAACGGCGGGTGGCGGCAACAACCCGATCGAGCTGTCCTACCCGAATTATTGGGCCGCCTTCGCACTGATCGGTGACGGCGTCCGCGCCCGGACGCCCGGAGCGTGATGACAGGCGGATGAACGAATCGGGAATTCGGGGCGGAACATCATCGCCTGTTTGCAGCAAGAACCCGCAACGATTATCGAAATGGCAGACTGACGGGCCATGCTATATTGCAGCCAGCGTGGCAACAGGACGCTGCTGAAGGGAGACAGCCATGAGCAGTCGAATTGGCGTTGTCGGGATGTTGGGTTGCTTGGCCTTTGCGGTCGGCGCGCCACCGCTGCTCGCCGCCGAGACCGCAGTACCGACCGAGCAAGATATTGGCACAGCCCTCCGCCCGGCGCCGAAAGGGTTGGGCGTGCACCAAGGGCTCCCCACCCTCGGCACCGTCCCTGGCGCAAACGAGAATCCGGCTGTCCACGGGGTATCTTTGCCTAGCGAAGGGACCGCGCCGGCGCAGGCCAAGCACAAGAACCGGACAGCGGTTGGCACGACCTCGCCTGGGCAAGCGAGCCCCGAGGCGCGAGCAGCCATCACCTTCAACACCATCCAATTCAGTTTCGGATCGGCCCAACTCACACCCGAGTCGTCGGCGACCCTGCGCAATCTGGGGAACGCCCTCAACCACGAGCTCAAGGACCAGAAAAGTTTCGTGATCGAAGGGCACACGGACAGGACCGGGACACGAGCCTACAATGATGAATTGTCGAGGCAGCGCGCCGATGCGGTTAGAGACTACCTGATCAAGGAAATGGCCGTTTCGGCCGACAGGCTGCAGACCGTGGGCAAAGGTTCCTCAGAGCCTGCTGACCAGAACCACCCGTATGCAGCAGAGAATCGGCGCGTTGTCGTGGTCAATGCCGGGGGCTGAATACAGGTCAGCCTAACTGTTATTTGCATTGATTGTGCCGCAAGGCAAAGGGCAGCGGATCGAGCAGCTGAAAAAACAACCACGCCGTGGCGGTGCTGCTGCCCTCGGGCAGCTTCTTGATCGCGTCGGCTAAGCTCGGCAGATAATCCCGAGCATTCTCCTGTTCGGGTCGTTGGTCGCGGAACAGCGGCTTGGTCGCCGCGGTCAGCGTCACGAGTTGTTGCTCGCCTGTGCTGCCGCCGAGAGTCCAACATCTTTTGAAGGGTGGTTTCCCTAGGGCCAGCGGGCTTCGTGCCGGTCTGATCACCAGTTCCGCGTCCAGCGGGTTCGGGTACAGATGGAGCACATCCCCCTCGACGCCGGCGAAATAATCGACATAGATGTATCCGTCGAAACTCGGACCTCGGATGTCGATGACCAAAGCGTCGTCGATATGCGCTCCGGCACCCGGGGGGACCAGCGTCAGGCTGGGCGCGGGTGCAGGCGTTCGTTTCATCACCGGCTGCAGGAGGGCCACCGCCTCGCAATAGGGCCAGATGCGAAGGCCGACATCGAAGACGACTTTCCTGATCCCGCCGATTTTGTCGACAGTGCTGCGAAGGTGGTCGATATCGCTCTGGGTCGGCGCAAATCCGGACAGGTGCACCGAACGGTCGGGAGCGACCGAATAGTCGAGCGACGCGCAGCGATATTCGGATGTCGCGGCGGCGAGCTCGGTGCGCACCTCTTCAATCGATGGCGGCGGGATCGCCTGGCGGACGACGATCAACGCGGTGGCGACCGACGCAGCCAACGCCGCTGCGGCCAACGCGGCCCACCAGGCCAGGCGGCGTTTCGGCGGGGGGACGGCTTCTTTCGCGAGACCTCGGGCCGCTGCGCCGCGCGCATCGCCCCCCTCGCTCAACAGCGCATGCATCGATGGTGGGCGGTCGTCCGGCCGCGGTTCGAGCATCGGTCCGATCACGGATCGCAGTGAGGCCGGCACCTCGGAGAGATCGGGGACCTGTTGTCGGGCTGCGATCATTGTCGGCGCGGAATTGCCCATGTCGAGCTTCCTGTTGAAGCCGATGGCGGCCGCCGCCAGCACGAGACCGAGGCTGTAGATGTCCGATCGCAGGTCTACCCGTCCGCCAAACAGACCCACTTGCTCGGGTGAGACATAGGAGTATTTGCCGGCGAAATCGCTGCCGATGATCGTCGGGGCAGAAGGATCTGTCGATTTGGCGATGCCGAAATCGATGAGCTTTGCACGGTTGATGTTTCCGTCGGGAAGAAGGATGTTCTCCGGCGACACGTCCCGGTGGATGATCCCCATTTCGTGTGCCGCCGCCAAGCCGAGGGCGAGACGATCGCGCAGGCGCAGCACCTCGTCCGGCTCGAGGCGCCTGCGGCGCAAGACTTGCTCGAGCGACTCTCCGGGAACGAACTCGGTGACCAGATAGCGCAGGCCATGCTCGTCGCGGAAGAACCCCTCGTAATCGACGACCGCATCGTTGTTGAGCCGGCCGAGCTTGCGTGCTTCTTCGCGAAACAGCTGCACGATCTTCGGATCTTCGGCGAGGCTCGGCAGCATGATTTTGATCGCGTGCTCGGTCCCGAGCTCGACATGCCGGGCGCGATACACTTCCCCCATGCCGCCCCGAGCCAACAAGGCGTCGATCATGTAGGTGTTGCCGAGCACAGTCCCCGGCTTCAGAGCCGATGAGGTAGCTCCCCCGGTGACGAGACGCGTCGCCTCGCCGTCCTGCCCGGAATGAGAAGAGAAATCCGCGTTAGACATCGGCAGCGGTGTATCTTGCTGATCGCGGCATCATCGGGCGTTTTTGAGCCGGACCAAGCAAGGTATAACACGAAGTCCCTAATCAGAGGGCAGAGAGACAACCGGCGTCAAGCACACCGAGCCGCTGCCAAACGGGCGCACGTTCGGCGATCAGACGTTCGATAAACGCGCGCAGCCGTTCCCGCTCGGCCTCTGGTTGTCCTGTCCCGAGCTTCGCAGCCCAGGCCGCGGGGTCTGGTGCCTGCGCCTCTTGCAGACGGGCAACGACGAACAAATCGAGCATCGGACATGGCACCGGGGCGCCGGTGCCCGAAGCGGCAAGCGCCATGCCGGTGTTGAGGTTTCCCTGACGCACGAAGCGTTGCGCGGCCAACCGGTTGAAGCGGGCCACGCGCGGGTCGGGCTGCCCCGGCGCTGCGAGGATCGGCAGCGCCTGGTCGGTGCCCACCAACATGCCGACTATTTCGCCGGGGTTGTCGTGACGGGGCAGGTCAGGCAAAGCGAGGAGGTCGCTCACCAACCGCGGGTGTTGCTCCAACGAGGCCACGATCGGCCCGAAGAAACCCTGCTCGAGCGCCGCGCGGCCGGATGGCACCTCAAATTCCCAGGCCAATCGCTCCTCGGAGCACAACAGGCCCAGCATGACTTTACTGAGCGCGTCATCGCGTTCGGTCGGGCTGAGGTGATGGGCACCGCGAACGAACACGTCCTGACGCAAACTACGCGGCAGGCACATGTCTTTGACCAGCTCGCGCATGACCGGGTCGTCGAACCGTGCGAGCACCGTCCGGGCCTCTTCGCCGAGCATCAGCGAGGAGAAGTTCTCCATCAGGTGCGCGGAGGCCACCCAGTCGAGCTTCGCTTCCGCCATCGCGGCGACGACGTCGGCGTGAAAGCACGGGCGCCACGCCTCGATCATGTATTCATGCGCGAGGTAGGCCGTCTGGCAGTGCCTGGCATGCTCCAGTAACGACTCCACAAAGGGCAGCCCGCTCAAGTGATGCGCTTTTGCGTCGGCAAGTGCCCGAACCACCTCGATCCCGACCTCGGCTTGGCGGTCACTTCGTGCGGCGAGCCGTTCCCCGGCCTCGCGCAGCAGCCGCTGCATGCCGAGCGCACCCTGCCACCCTGGTAGCGCATTGTAGCTCAGCTGTACCACCCCGCCCGGCCGAACCTTGGTGGCGAGCAGGCGAACGACGCCGGCGCGAACCGGGTCGGTTACCCAGCTCCAGAGGCCGTGCGCTGTGGCGACATCCGCCTCGGGGACCTCGCGGGCGACGGGTCCATCCATAAGCGTGGCGAGATCGGCCTCGATGAAGCGGGCGTTGTTGATGCCGGCCTCGGCGGCGAGAGCGCGGGCGGCGGCGATGTGGGCCGGGTTGAAGTCGATGCCGGTAACCCGCCAGCAGGGGTTGCAGACGGCGAGCGCGAGGGCACCGAACCCGTGGCCGCAGCCGAGCTCGAGATAGGAGAGCGGCGAGCCCGGGCCCAGGTCGAGCCCCGCGACGCCGCCTAGCAGGCAGGCGAGATGAAGATGCAGCGGCGATTGATGCCGGTAATAGCCGGGGAGGTAGGGCACGTCCGTAACGTAGCCGCCGCCCCACCTGCTCTCGGAAGCACTCAACGGTGTGTCCGTCCCGCGAGTTCTTCGGCCTCGACGATCTCCGCCTCGAACAACGCGTCGGCGGCATCGGCGCGGCGCATGCCCCGTGGCAGGCCCTCCGGCGCCGGGATCCAGGAGTTCCAGCCGAGGCGCGCGGGCGTATCGGCGTGCGCGTCGAGGCGCAGCGGCGGCACCTCAGGCCCGGCGAGCACCGGGTTGACCGCGAAGCCGATCTCGAAGCCGAGAAAGGCGCGCACCAGAGAAACGAGGCGCTGGAGGCCGCGACGGTCCGGTAGGAGCTCCTCAAAGGACGCACGATCGAGCGGGCCGACGCGAAGGATGATGCACGCTTGAAGATCCCAAGCGCGTACGCCAATTGCGGCGTCGACGCCAAGCCGGCTCCAGGCGCCGGTCTTGAGGCCTGCGGCAAGAACGGTCTGTTGATCGGGGGCGAGAAAGAGCCAGGCGCCGGCGAACTGCACAACTTCAACCTTGCGTCCGAGCCAGTCGGACACGAGCATCGCGAGCTTTTCGGCGGAGCGCGGACGGCCGGCAAACAGCCCGGAATAGTGAAGCAGCGGATCGACACCCACGGCGAGCCGCGAGGCCAGATTGGGTGTGGCATAGCCGGTAAATGAAAGCAGTGCCTCGGCGACCCGATCGGGTTCCGGCGGGCTGGCGGTCGCGGCGATCTCGGCACAGCGGTTGATGCGGTATTTGCCGCCGGCGCGAGCAAAAAAAGCCACGAACCGATGCGAAAGCATGTCAAAAAAGTCATGCAGCGCAGCCGAACGGTGGCGCAGCGTCGCCGTCAGCACTTCCGTATAGGCGCGCGGCAGCACCCCAGAGGTTCCGGTGAGCCCCATGACTGCGGTCGTGACCTCGAGAGGGCGGCTTTCACCGGGGGGATCTATAGTGACAATGTCGGCAGGCGGATAGCCGAGGCCAGGCGGCGTGCGAAAGCGCGCCGCGTCCGCTAGATCAGCCGCCTTTGTGGCGCGTGCTAGGACGCGCATCGCCGCGTCGAAGCGGAACCGCTTCGGTTCCGTGAGCAGGCGTACGTAAGGAGAAAGGGGTGCTGGCGTCATACGAGCACGCGCATCCCGGCCCGCGCCGGCCACACTGCGGCACGACCGTTGGCGCCGCGTAGCACGGCGGCCGTGCGCACAAAAGAGTTCACTGTCGCGTGTAACGCGAGAAAGCGATCGAGCACCGCAGCGAGAAGATAAAGCCCGGCGTCCTGCCAAGGGCGCTGTTCGAATTCCAGTGTCACATCGAGCCCGCGACAGAAAGCTCCCACGCGGGCCCCGGGAACGCGGGCAGTGCCTGGCGCGGCGGAGACACCGACGAGGGCGTCAATCGCGGCGCGGGTTTCCGCCGAACCCCTGAGGTCGTAAAGCCGCAAGACCTCGCGCAGAGCAGCCGCTCCCTCGGCCCCACCGACCACGGATAGGTGGCCGAGCGAGAGATGAGAAACCAGATGCCAGAACCGGCGCGCGCGCAACGGGGGGCGCAGCGTCGCGGTCGGCGCCGTCAGGCAGGTAAGGCGCGCGACCGCGGAGAAGCCTTCGACGAGGCGGAGTTCCGGGCGCCCGCCACCGAACGGCAGAGCCGCCGGCAAATCGCGGTTGAAACAGAGCGCGTCGATCGACAGGACGGACCCGGCCGCGACCCCGGGGTCGAAGCCGGGGTCGTGGGGGGCGAGATAAACCTCACTGCCGGTCAGCTGCGCTACCGTATCGCGCCGAACGGCATGGTAAAAGCCCCCGGGCGTCTCGCCATCCGGATCGCTGCTGGTCAGACGATAGAACGGCCGCCATGGTCGGGGGCCGCCGTCAGGGCTGGTTTCGCGCACCCGCTCGACCTGCCAGACCTCCATTGCTGCCGGGCGGCGCGCATCGGGTACGATGCGGTACTCGGTCTCGGTATGGGTGAGCGAAACCGGCTCGCAACGTTGCGGGAAGAGGTTGATGATCGGCGCGCAGCCGAGGGCCAACGCATCCGAGCCGATGGCTCGCTCGAGTTCCGGCAGCGCGCGGTCGAGATAGGCGAAGATCTCCAGGCGACTTCCGCTAGAGAGCAAGGTCTTGGCCTCTATCTTTGTGAAGTCGACGAACAGAAATTTCTCGGGAAAGGCAAAATATTCGCTGAGAAGGCGGAAGCCCGCAAAGCTGCGAGCGGGCCACGGAAGCAGCGCCTCTTCGGGGGCGAAACCGGCCGGTGCGATTACGGTCGCGGGAACAATCACCGGGGTGGCATCGCTCGGGCCGTCGGCGTAAGCCACCGAGATCGTGTGCGCGCACAACAGCTCATAGAGAGGCAGCGCCACGTTTGCCGCTCCGCGCAGAAAGAAGCGCAGGCTGTCGACGCCGAGGCTGGCGAATGTGGCGTCGCCCGAACTGCATTTGAGGCCGATGCGCAGCACGGCGACGGCGCCGCCGGCAAGCGGGTTGGGGGGGGCGGAAAGCGGTAAGCCGGAGAGGCGGACGCTCTCGACCTCGACCGGCCACAGCGTCAGCGGCCAAGCGGTGCGAAAACGGCAGGTCTCGCCGCGAACCGGTTCGCTTTCCAACGCGATACCGGCGCCCAGGCGGACCGGCAGCGCCAGATCCGGTTGGGGCTGAAACTGAACGATCGCGGCTGAAGGGACGGGAGCGAGATAGTGCGGATAAAGGACTCCGAGCAACGCATCGGTCAGTTCGGGAAACTCGTCGTCGAGCCGATGGTGAACACGAGCCGAAAGGAAGGCTGCGCCTTCCAGCAGTCGCGCGACATGGGGGTCGTCCACGGCATCGGGCGCCAGACGCAGGCGGCCGGCAATCTTGGGGTGCGCGGCGGCAAAATCCGCCGCCAGACGGCGGATCGCATTGAGCTCGCGGTTGTAATAGGGGAGCAGAGCGTCAAACATCGTCATACCCGCGCGCTGGATCGCCGGCGCCTGCCTTCACCATGACCTCGGCGGTGGCGGCGTCCACCAGCGTGTCGAAGGCGATGGGCTCCGGCCCGGGTTCGACGCGCAACAGCGCTTCGATGCGCAGGTGAAGCCTCGCTTCCAGCTCGTCCTTGGACTCCATCAGCGTGACGCGGAGGCGGACGAGCCGGGGCTCGAACCGGCGGATGGTCAGCTCCACGTCGGAGCGCAGCCATTCACGCCGGCGAGGATCATTGAAGGCACCCGCAGAAAAATCCGATATGCCATAACCCACCGGTGAAACGCCCAGCTCCGTATAACCTTCCGGCCAGGAGCGCCAGCAACGGCGCGCGTTGAGCAGGGCCTCGAGGTCGCGCCGAACGCTGCGCCGCAGGGCGGCTATGCTTTCGGCCGGCGACAAAGGCGGGTCGCGAAGCTTGTCGGGCTCCTCGTCGATCAGCCGGTCGAGCAGCGACAGTTGAGCGATCGGCGTCGTATTTCGCCCGTCGCCGCGACTCGCGCGTCCACTCATGCGCCAAAACGAAGCATGGTAAGGTCCATGATGCCGGTGGCGTCTTCCCCGACGACGAAGACGCGCTGGCCGACCCCGAGCACTGGGCCGTCTTCCGGGCCGATCCAGTCGGTTGCACGCCCGAGCCGGAACTCGTCGGAGAGATCGGGCTTGTCCGTGTCGTAGATTGCCGGCAGGTATACTTCGCCATCCGGCCCCGCGGTGACCGAGACGGTGGCGCGGCGCCAGGCAAGATCGCGCGGGCGTCGCGGCGGGTGGAGCTCAATGCTGGCCACCCGCTCGGTCGGGATCCAAAAATATCTGCCTGTCGTGGTGAGGATCTCGAAGAAACCCGCGTGCAGATCGTCTGCGTCGCGGAAATCATCGAAAGGTGTGTCGCCAGCGTGTCCTGCGATGCGCGGGCGTACTGCCTCAGCCTCCGCGGCATGCCGGGCGGCTTCCTCGGTGTCGCCGGCGCGCAATGCTATCAGCGCAGCAAGGGCCGAGCGCAACGGCGGAGTGGGTTCGCCAAGAAACTCCGGCACACGGCCCTCTTCGTGATGCTGGCGCCGGGCGAGCGCAGCGCGTACGAGCTGGCGAAATTCGGCGATGCCGACCATGACCGTAGCATCGATCTGGGCGGCCGCGTCGAGAATGGTATCGGCGCGCTCGAGATTGCCCGCGAACACCAACAGCTCGGCCAGCAGGACGCGAGCGCCGAGATCGGCTGGGTTGCGGCGGACGGCGGCGTTCGCCGCCTCGATTGCTGGGGCGAGGCTCCCGGCTCGGTACAGCGTGCTGGCGGTATCTTCGGTTTCCGACACGGTGGGTTTCCTTTATGATCTCATGCCGGGGGCGGCGATGTCGGTCACCAGGCGGAACGTCGCCGCGACATCGTCCAGCTGGAAATGCGGTTGCAGATGCATGGTGCAGCCGAAAACACCGGGACGGCCGGGGAGCTCGCGCACCGAGACGCGGCCAGCCACGAGCGGAAAGCGGGCCCGGCTCTCGGGGCCGGCCTCCAGATTGGCGTTGACATAGCCGGTCAGCCACTTCTGGAGCCGACCCCCAATCTCGTCGGCGGTTTTGAAGGAGCCGACCATTTCGCGCCCGATGATCTTGATGTAATGCGCGAACCGCGAGACGCAGAGCATTGAATTGAGCTGCGACGAGAGCCGCGCATTGGCATTGGCGGCGGCCGCCGTGCGCCCGATGAAACCGGCCGGCGCCTGCAGGCTGCGCACCGCGGAAAAAACAGCTTCCTCGCTGTAAGGCAGGGCGGAAAGCGGCATCAATCCGGCCTCGACCAGCGATGCTTCGAGCGCGTCCGACAGGACGAGATCGAGCGCCGGCCGCACCCAGACATGATCCGGGTCGGTGCGGAACGGCTCAATCGGCAGATCGGTCACGAGCCCGGCGCCGACAAAGTCGGTCTCGCTGCCGCGGACATCGGCGGGCCAGGCATGGTTGACAAAGGCGCGGGCGACCACCGCGGCGAAGGCATAGCCCGCCGACATCCACACGCGGGACGAGATTTTCGGGGCATATTCCGCATAGCGAAACCCGTCGGCGCGCGCTGGATCATCTTCCCACGGTGACCGTGCGAGCACGCGCGGCAAGGTGACCCCGATAAAACGCATGTCCTCGCGTGACGAGAGGCTGCGCCACCGGGTGAACTCGGGAGCCCGAAACGGGTCGGAAACGTCCACTGCCATCGCGAGGTCGGCGAACTCCTCGACCTGCAGCAGGGCAGGTGAGGCGGCCAGTACGGTCGGCACAAAGGCAGCGGCGGCGATCCCGGCGAGCTGGGCGAGAGCCGAGACGTCGTCAGTCGGCGCACCGGGAAACGGCCGGTGGCGGATTTCGTGATCGATGACGAGGAGCCCGTAGGGCTCGCCGCCCGGCATGCCGAACTCTTCCTCGTACACCTTGCGGAAGAGCTGGCTCTGATCGAACTCGATGGCGCGCTCGAGATCGCGGCATAGCTCCGGCCAGGAGATATTGAGCACCTTCACTTTGACCCGGCCCGCCGGATCGAGCCCGTCGACGAGCCAGGCGAGGCCGCGCCAGCTCCCCTCGAAGCGGCGCAGGCGCTGGTGATGGAGGATCGCATCGAGCTGGGCACCGATCAGCGCATCCAGTGCCGCGATGTCGCGATCGAGCGCGGTGCGGCAGGCTTCCGGATCGGCAGCGAGGCAGAGCGCGCCTAGCGGTCCGAACCAGTCGGCGAGCGCCTCCGGTGGGGGCAGAAATGGGAGCGCAGCAACGCGTCCGGCTGCCGCCTGGTGCGGCCCGAAGAAGGCACCCGAGAGAACCTGCTCGCGCAGCGGCTCAGAAAGATGCGGGATGACCTCTTCGTCTTTGAGGAGGACAGCGGTCTGGCCCACCCAGTTTTACCTGCCCAGTAATCACTTGCCGGCCGGCCTCACACCTTTTGCGGGATGCGCGCGACCAGGCGCATGCTGGTTGTGAGTTCTTCCAACTGGAGCCATGGCCTCAGATAGGCGATAGCGTTGTACGAGCCCGGTCTGCCGGGGATTTCCTTGACCTCGACCCGTGCTTCGCGGAGCGGGAAGCGGGCCTTCATCTCCTGGCCGGCGCTCTCATTCGAATTGACATAGTTGTTGATCCAGCGGTTCATCCGGCGTTCGGCATCGGGCGCTTCCATAAAGCTGCCGATCCAATCACGTGCCATGACCTTGAGGAAATGCGCGAACCGGCTGGTCGCCATCAGATACGGCAGGCGAGCTGAGATCGCGGCGTTGGAGGTGGCTTCCGGGCGGTCATATTTCTTCGGCTTCTGGATGCTCTGCGCGCCAAAAAACACCGAGTAGTCGGTGTTCTTGTAGTGGCAGATCGGCAGAAAGCCGAGATTTGACAGCTCGAATTCGCGGCGGTCGGTGATGCCGATCTCGCTTGGGCATTTGGCGTCGAGATCGCCGTCGTCGGAGGTAAAGACGTGGTACGGCAGGTTCTCCACCTTGCCTCCGCCCTCCGCACCGCGGATCGCGACGCAGAACCCGGTTTGCGCAAAGGCGTCGGTCAAGCGCGCGCCAAGCACATAAGCGGCGTTCATCCAGCAGTATTCGCCATGCTTCATCGCCAGCGCGGCCCCGGCTTCATCGAAGGGGGCCTCCTCATAGGCGAATTCGTCGATCGGTTTGGTGGCGGCACCATAGGGCAGCCGGGCGATCACGCGCGGCATAACGAGATTGACGAAACGCGAATCCTCGCTGTCGCGGAGGCTGCCCCACTTTGTATATTCCTGGGTCTCGAAGATCTTGGCCAGATCTCGCGGCTTGGACAGCTCGGTCCAATCATTGAAGCCGAACATGCCGGCGCCGACGCCGCTGATGAACGGCGCGAAGGCGGCCGCAGCGACCTGCGACATCAGGCGCAGCGTCTCGATATCGTCCGGGTGCGCGGTCCATTCATAGTCGCCGATCAGCGCACCGTAAGGCTCGCCGCCGGGCATGCCGAACTCGTTCTCGTAGATCTGCTTGAAGAGCTGGCTCTGGTCGAACTCGACCGCGCGGGTCAGATCGCGGTTGAGCTCGCGTTTGGACACATTCGCTACGCGAAGCTTGAGACTGGTGCCGGTCTCGCTGTTCATCACGAGATAATTCAGCCCGCGCCAGGTGCCCTCGAGCTGCAGGAAACGCGGGTGGTGAATGATGGCATTGAGCTGGGTGGAAAGGCTTTGGTCGATCGCAGCGACCGCACGGCCGAGTGTGCGCGACAGGTTCCGGTCAAAAGTGACCGTCCCCGTGAGCGCTTGCTCGACGAGGGTCTTGACAAGGTCCTGGGCGCGGTCGGGCTCAGTCTGCCTGGTGGCGGCGACGACCTGCTCGAGCAGGCCGGCGGCTTCCGTGGTTGCAGCGCTGGTTTCGGGAGCGACCTTCGTCTCGGACATCGCTTAGCCCTCCTTTTTTTCGAGCCCGAGCTGACCCGATAGGGATTTCAGCTCGTTCTCATTCGTCAAGATTTGCTCGAGCAGGCTCTCGAGCTGCTCGGAGCGGTCGACTTTGCTCATCAGGTCGCGCAATTTGTTGCGGGTCTCGAGGAGGGCTTTCAAGGCCGGGACCTGTTCGGCGACGCGAGCGGGTTCGAAATCTTCGATAGCGTTGAACTTCAAGCCGACCGCCATCTCGCTGCCGTCGTCGGCGAGCTTATTGTCCACCCGAAGGTTCAGCCCCGGGGTCATCCGGGTCATGACCTCATTGAAGTTGTCGCGATCGATCTGGATGAACTTGCGCTCGCTGAGCGGCCGCAGCGGCTGCGTCGGGTCGCCGGAAAAATCGCCCATGATACCGACCACGAACGGCAGCTCGCGCAGGATCTCGGCCCCTTCGGTCTCGACCTCGTAGGTGATGTGCACGCGGGGCTTGCGTACGCGCTTCAGCTTCTCGTGAATGCTTTCCGCCATGACCCCCTCCGTCGGAGCTTTCGGGTGCGCTCAATCGTATACTCTTAGCGCTAGAACTGAAAGCCGATCTTTCTTAACGGTTGCCTATGTGGCCCGGTTTCGTTTCGTAGATTAGTTCAGGGAGCGGCTGCGACGTGTGAGGTAGCCCACACTTGTTAAGATTTTTAGGTCGCCAAGTACGCTGTCGCGGCGACAGCGGCTATTCGCTGGGTGGCGGACGGATTCCGAGGCTCGACAGGATGGCCGAGCGCGACGTGGCATCCGGCACGATCTCTTCGAGCAATTCGGGCCAAGTCAAACGGCTGCGGCGCACTGCCTCCTGCAGCGTATACGTAATTGGCGAAAGCGGCTCCGTGCGCCGGAAGAACTCGGCGATCTGGGCGAGCGCGCGAAGCGCGTCCTCGCGCGA
>DATEQL010000762.1:0-3037 GCA_035272665.1 Allostellaceae bacterium | reverse complement strand
AGCCCTGGGCCGACCTCCCGAAGGTGCTGGAACTCGCCAAGCGCCCGAACGCGGTGATCAAGGTCAGCGGCGCCTGCACGCTGTCTCGCGAGCCGTACCCGTTCCCGGACATTTGGGACCCGCTGGCCCGCGTGTTCGACGCCTGGGGTTTCGATCGCTGCTTGTGGGGCACGGACTGGACGCGCGCGTTTGCCGTCGTCAACTATGAGCAGGCCGTCGAGCCCTTCCTTAAGAGTGACCGCCTGAGCGACACCGAACGGGCAACGCTGATGGGCGGCGCCTGCGCCAAGGCGTATGGCTGGTCGCTCAAGAAAGGTTAGCGCCAGCCCATTTGTTCCAGGAGGGTCAGGCAAAGTACAATGTTTCCTGCTTGCGGGGTGAAGCATGGACCGAGCAGAGGGGAGGCAGCGTATGCCAGAAGACTACAGTATATGTCTCGGAACCGCCGGCTGGGGCGTATGGCACAGTCCGGATGCCGGAAAGTCGTGGATACGGCATCGCGCCCCGTTCCCGCTCAATAGCCGCATACAGGCGTTAGTCGCCCATCCCACAGAGGCATATACCGTTCTCGCCGGTGGCGATACGGGCCTGTTCGTGAGCCACGATGGCGGAGCGCGGTGGGAGCGCGTCGGCGCCAATGGGGCTCTGCCGACGATCTGGTCGCTGACCATCGACCCGGTTGATCCCGATGTTCTCTTTGCCGGCACGCGCCCGGCCGGGATCTATCGCTCGCGAGATGGCGGACAGCAATGGGAGAAATTGGCTGTAGACCTCGCCCGGGAGTGTTCCATTGGCATACCCTTCGTCACCAGCGTCGTCGTGGACCCCGACGATCATCGAATCGTGTGGGCAGGGGTGGAAATCGATGGCGTCTTCCGCAGCCTGGACGGCGGGGACATTTGGACGCACCTCGAGACGGGTTTGTACGATCCGGACATTCACGCCGTGACGCTCGCGGCGACGCAGCCCAAGCGCCTCTATGCCAGCACAGCACGCGAAGTGTTTACCAGCAACGATCTGGGCGACAGCTGGCGGCCTTTGGGCATCAGGGAGAAATGGCCGCTGCCCTATGCCCGTGGCCTCATGGTCAAGGCCGATGATCCTGGCGTCTTGTTCGCCGGGTGTGGAGAGACCACGACGGGTGAAAAGGGGCACGTGCTCCGCACCACAAACTTCGGGGAGACTTGGGAGACCCTGCCACTCCCCACCCAGCCCAATGCCACTGTGTGGGGCCTTGCTACGCATCCCGCCGACGCCAACCGCATTGTGGCGTTTAGCCTGTTCGGCGAGGTCTACGTCACCGAGGATGCCGGCGCGTCCTGGCGCAAGATCGCGCGTGAGTTCGGCGAGATCAGGGCCGCAGTCTGGGTGCCAAATTAATCGATCCGGCCGCGAGCTTCGCCACGAAATACCGGCTCGTCCTCTTGTGTCAGGTGGACACCAAGCGAAAACGCATGACCGGCGTAACGGCCTCTGCCGAAGCCATTTATCCAATGATCGCAGATGCGGATCCCGGTCGGGGTCAGGGCATCGTCGCCTGTGAGCGCTTGGTAGGTTCGCGTGTCGTAGTAGCGTCCCTCGAAGATGACGCCACCCTCGGCATCAAGGATTTCGCTCCGCCCCTGTGTGTACCCGCTCAACGCGGCGGGTCTTCGGTCTGCATCGCGGACAACCACCTTCTGACTGTTCTCACCAATAAGTCTTGCCCGAACCGGCAACTCCTTGCCGTTGGCAAAATGGAGGACGGTGCGAAACGCGATCTCATAGTCACCCTGCACGACATAGGTGACCCCCTCTTCGTCCTTGACCACTGGCCTCGGTGGGCGAACGATCTCAAACGTTATCGGGCACGTAAATTCACCGAGCGGTAATCCGGCTTCCATTTCGTTTCCCCGTTTCAAATGGACATTGCGCTCCAGGCCGGTTGCTTCCCTTGGTCGGCCAGCGATCTCCGGATCACCAATTCGGCAAGGTCCCCAGATGACACCGCCGCGCAAACTGTGGCGAGGCCGGCCCGTCAGGCTTCGACGATGTCACCCTTGAGGCTGGCGGCGGCTGCGACGACGTCGCTCTTCTCTCGCGCCGCCACGCCGAGCGCATCAAGCGCAGCGCCGATATGACCCAGCGTGATGTCCCATTCCTCGTTGGTAATGCCGAGGCCCTCATGCGACGTCTTCATGTCGGGGCCGGCGTAAAAGACCGGACCACCGAACGCGGCGCAGAGGAAATCGACAAGCAGCTGGTCACCGCGCCGCCGGCTTTCGAGCGACTTCCCCTTCCAATAGACCCATAATTTCGGGTCGCTGCGCAACCGGGGCATCAAATCAGCAACGGCGGCCGCGATCGCGTCATACCCGCTAAGGCGCTTGTAAAGGGAATCTCCGGTATTCGCGGAAGCTTGCGCGTCTGACATCTTGCTCTCCCTGCGGTTGAATTAACCCTGTCGGCTACTGCGATGCGGCGCCCGGCAGCTATCTGGGGTGCACCTGCCGTAGCGCTACGAATTACCAACCGCACGTCCCCCGTCTTCACGTCTCCTGGCGCGAATCTCGGATGAGGATATGTCAAAGCGGAAATGGTGCTCGGGGATTTCGGTGAAGAGATCGGCATAGCGCCGCGGCACGGGGATGTCGTTCAGCGCGCGTACACGCCCTACCGCGTCAATGCGCACAGCCACCAGAAAGCTGCTCCCCGAATTGGCGATTTCCTCGAGCGCCACATGCACTCGGAGCTCGTCATCGCCATAATATTTCGGCGCAACCAGCCGCTCCGCTGTATCCGCGCCGATCACAAACGTCGTGCCCCGAAACAAGCGCGACTTTTCGAGGAAGGTGGGCGCTCGCGTGAGTTCGACCGGCGACTTCCAGGCGAATTGCGAGAGCCGGTTTCTCACCGTCTCGCCCGCCAGCGGCGGCTTGTCGACGTTTGTGACAGAGATTTCGAACGCCAAGGGCTGCTGCCTGACCTCTTCGGCGACCCGCGCCAGCAATACATGTCCCTCGTGCATCGGGTTGAAAGAACCTGGGAACAGCACAAA
>DATEQL010000761.1:0-7069 GCA_035272665.1 Allostellaceae bacterium | reverse complement strand
GCTGAACCCATTCATCGGGACCTGGGCCACCGCGGATAACGACAGCGTCACGATCCGCCAGGACACGATCGTTCAGACCCAGCCCGACGGTCGCAGCACCGCGCTCGACAAGAACGCCTGCGGAGGCGTGTTCCGTTTCGTGTATGAGACGAAGAGTCGCCAAGCGCTCGCCGACTTGATCACTCGGCAGCCCGGATTGCGCCTGAAATTGTCCGAGTTGTTGGTCGAGCCGAGCTATCAGATAGCCGAGCTCGACTGCGATCGGGGTGATCAAACTTATGTCTTGTTAAATGACCGCCAGCTCGTGGCGATCTACCGCGACGGCGACATCGGCGCGATCGATCGCCTGGCACGCCGCTGACCGGTGCTACGTTTCGGTTCTGAACATTAATCCGCGTGCGTACGAGATTGTGGTCCGGGTGACAAAGTCCGGTCGACGGTGCGCGCTTCTCCATGCCACTCTGTTGAGCCTGGGAGGGGCCATTCTGGCGTCGTGCGCCGGGGAACAACCCCCACCGCCCCCTGAGACGGCCGCGGTTCAGCCGGCGCAGCAACCCGCGCCGACTGTGTCGCCTCCGCGGCATCCCGTGCCGCGTCCCGCGCGCAAGCCCGCTCCGCCTGCGGCGGCCGAAGGCCCGTCCCCCGAAGCTGGCGACCAGGCTTTGGCGATGATCGCGCCGGAGCCCGCAGGGGTCTCGCCCGGCCCTGCCGTTGCCGCACCGCCGCAAGCACACGAGCTGATAGGGATGGACCAGCCGGCGGCAACCCGGCTATTGGGCGCCCCGGCCGAGCAGAGCGAGGAACCGCCGGCAACGGTATGGCGATACAAAACCGCCACCTGCGAGCTCGACCTGTTCTTTTACCTGGATCTGCGCAGCGGCCGGATGCGGACATTGCACTACGCGTTCAAGGGTGAGGCCACCGATTCGGCCAGGCGCCAGAGTTGCCTGAGAGAGCTCGTCGCCGCTCGCGCCGGCTAGAGCTATCGCGCCGATGTCGCACCTCCTCCTGGTTGACGACGACGATTTGTTCCGCGAGTCGCTCAGCTTGAACCTGATCGACGAAGGATATCAGGTCACCAGCTTTGACAACGGCCGTGACGCACTCGCCTATCTTGACGATGGCGGTGCGGCCGATGTGATGCTGCTCGACTGGCGCATGCCGAACCTGACCGGTCTCGAAGTGCTGCGCCGTCTGCGTCGCGCCGGAGTCGCAATCCCGGTGATTTTCCTGACCGCGCTGTCCGACGAAATCTACGAAGAGGCTGCCCTGGAGGGCGGCGCCGTCGATTTCATTGACAAATCCCGTCGGTTGTCAATTCTCCTGCGGCGCATCGAGCTAATCGCAGACGGCCTTCGGCCGGCGCCCGATTCGGGTCCGCAACGTGCGACATCGCTCCAACTCGGCCCGCTGGAGCTCCGCTTCGATACGAACCGGGCGCTCTGGGCCGGACAAACGATCGACCTGACCCTGACGGAATTCAGGATTGTCACACTCTTCGCCGAGAACGCGGGGCAGGACGTCGGCTACCGCGAGATTTATGATCTCGTCCATGGGAAAGACTTCATCGCCGGACACGGTGCAGAGGGCTATCGTGCCAATGTACGAACCTTCATCAAGCGTATCCGCAAGAAGTTCCGCGATGGCGATCCAGGTTTCGACCACATCAAAAACTACGCCGGCTTCGGATACCGCTGGATCGCGCGAGAGTGATGCGCGCCGCGGCATCCGCTGGGCGTGGTCGCTGACGGCGAAGACTGTCTTGCTCGCCGTCATCTTTGTCCTCGTTCCGGTCTTCCTCTATCTCGAGTTCCGCTCGGCTTACGACGAGAGCCAAGAGCTGCTGCTGCGCAGCGTCCGCGACGAGGGCAGGGTCATCAGTCAATCCTTGCTGCCGCTGCTTGCGACCGCCGACAGTGGCTCGCTGCCGGAACTGGGTAATCATCTCGCCCGCTTCGCCGGAGAAGTGACGACGATCAAAGTGCTTCTTGCGCCGGCCGGTACCGGTGCCGGAAGCGACGCCCCATTTTATTATGTGGCGTCCTGGCCGGCGGTCGCGCCGAGCAACCTCGAGGCGGAACGCCAGACGCTGGCGCAGCAGGGTGTGCTCGACCGTCTCACCCAGAATTGCCGGGGCGAACTGCCGTTTTCATTGTTCTACCATCGTCCGACCGGCGGCGCCGAGATCGTCACCGCGGTGACGCCGCTGTCGACCGCGGCGGGCTGCTGGGCAGTGATCGCCTCGTTTCCCGCGGAAGCCTTCCCGTCGGCTCATCTCGGCCAGCCTTACTGGGCGACGCCGCCGGTGATCATCGCAGCGCTGATCTACCTCGCCATGGCGGTGATCACCTTTGCCACCCTGCTGAGCATCCACGGTGGGCTGCGCCGCTTTGCAGACCGCGCGCGCCGGATCCGCGAGCAAGGACCCGATGCCGGGTCATTCGCCGGCCGTGCCGACCTCCCCGAGCTTGCCGAAGTCGCTGCGGAGTTCGACCGGATGGTGGACGCCCTTTATCGCTCCGCGGCCGAGATCCGGCGAACGGCGGAAGACAACGCCCACGCCTTCAAGACGCCGATCGCGGTCATCCGTCAGTCGCTCGAGCCGTTGCGGCGCGTTCTGCCCGGGGACAACCAGCGGGCCCAGCGCGCGATCGGTCTGGTTGAGAATTCGCTCGACCGGCTTGACGGCCTTGTCGCCTCGGCGCGCAGTCTCGACGAAGCGACCGCCGATCTGATCGCCGAGCCACGGGTGCCGGTCGATCTCGGATCCGTCATCGGCAGGTTGATCCAGATCCAGTCCGCGATCCTCGCCAATCGTGACGTGACGATCATTCTTGCCAGTCACGACCTGACCTTGACGGCCGATCTTTTGCCCGGTCTCTTTGTGCTCGGCAGCGAAGAGATGATCGAAACCGTCGTCGAAAACCTGATCGACAACGCGGTCTCGTTCTCGCCGCCGGGCAGCGAGATCCTGGTCCACCTGGCCCGCGACGGCTCGTTTGCCCATCTCACCGTCGGCGACCAAGGCCCAGGGGTGCCAGCAGGGCAAATCGACCGCATCTTCGACCGATATTATTCGGAGCGCCGCGCCGAGACGACCAGCGAGAGCCCGTCCAGCTATTTCGGAATCGGGTTGTGGATCGCACGCCGTAATGTCGAGGCAATGGGCGGAACGGTCGAGGCGGAAAATCGAATGCCGCATGGACTGGCGGTGCACGTCCGCCTGCCGTTGGCGCCGAGCCGCGGCTAGGCCCGGAATACGGGCACCGGCATGGAAGCAAGGCTGAAGTCGGGCATATGGATTAGGGCGCTGATCCGGCGCTGCGATCTCGCCGCCATCGCGGCCGCCGTCGTGGCCCGAGGCGACGGCGACGCCGGTGCCATCCTGCTCAAATTCAACGGCCGCGACATCGGCTGCTCGGTGCTGGCACAGGCGCGCGGGCGGGATGGCGAGCTCCTCTGGATGCGGGCGACCGGCCCCGTTCCGGTCGCCGAGGCTGATGCCGACGCTTATATCGAGCGCCAACGCCGGCGCGATCCCGACCTCTGGGTGGTCGAAATCGAAAGCGGGACGGCGGAAACCGTTATCGACGGGCGGATCGTCTGATGATGGCCAAACCTCTACCGGCGCATCCGGATGCCGAGATCACGCGTGCAACGACGGTTGCTGCACGGCATCTGCGGATCGACACGTTCCGCTTCAGGCACCGCCTGTTTTCCGGTGAGTGGAGCGCCGAGCGAAGCTATGACGTATTGCGGCGCGGGGAGGCGGTCGCGATCGTGCTCTATGATCCCGACCGCGAGCGCGTCGTCCTCGTCGAGCAGTTCCGCCTCCCGGCACTGCTCGCCGGCAGCTCGCCCTGGCAGCTTGAAGCAGCCGCGGGATTGATCGACACCGACGAGACGCCGGAAGCGGTGGCGATCCGCGAGACACGCGAGGAGACCGGGCTCGCCTTGATCGGTGAGCCGATCCTGATCCAACGTTATCTGCCGTCCTCGGGTGGCTCCGACGAAAGCGTCGTCCTGTTCTGCGCCCGCGTCGATTCGACCGCCGCCGCAGGGGTGCACGGTTTGCCCGAGGAACACGAGGACATTCGCGTCGTCGTCAAAACGCTTGCCGAGATCGAGGCGCTCGTCGATACGGGGGCGATCGAGAGTGGTCACACCCTGATCGGCCTCTACTGGCTTCTGCGCCACCGCCTGCACCTCCGGCAGCTCTGGCCGGCGCGCTGAGAGTGGTCTGCGCCTTCAGCGCGGCATGAATTTCTTGAAGTGCTTCGACAGCGCCAGCCCCTGACGCTGATAGGACGAGCCGATGGCGCGGCCATAGAGCTTGTCCGGCCTGGCAATCAGGCGCTCGTAGACAAGACGGCCGAGGACCTGGCCGTCCTCGATCAGGAACGGCACCTCGTGCGAGCGCACTTCGAGCACGGCACGGCTGCCTGCACCGCCGGTCTCGGAAGTGCCAAAGCCCGGATCGAAGAACCCGGCGAAATGAACGCGGAACTCGCCGACAAAGGTGTGGTAGGGCAGCATTTCGGCGGCATGGTCGGGCGGTACCATGACCGCCTCGCGCGAGGCGAGGATGTAGAAATCGTGCGGGTCGAGCACGATCCCGCCCAGCCCCCCGGGCCCGTGATGGGCGTAGACCGGCTCCCAAAAATCGCGCGGGTCGTAGTGATGGACCCGGTCGACATCGATCAGATCGGTGTGGCGGCGGGCCTTGTAGCCGACGATGCCGCTCTCGTTGTCGCCGGCGACATCGACGGTGAAGGCGAGGCCGTCGCGGACTGCCTCGCGCGCGGGCAGCGCCCTCTCCGCCGTGTCAACGAGGCTGACCTCTTCATGTAGCCGCCTGAGTGCGGTATCGCTGAACGCGGGCGAGCCGCGGCGGACACGCAATTGCACGAGGCTGGACCCGGTGCGCACCAGAATGCTGAACGAGCGCGGCGAGATCTCCGCGTAGAGAGGCCCCTTGTAGCCCTCGCGGATGCGGTCGAACTCGGCGCCGTGGTCGGTGATCACGCGAGCGAAGACGTCGAGCCGGCCGATCGAGCTTTTTGGGTTGGCCAATGCGAAGGTGCGTCTACGCAACGCCACGTACTCGAAGAGCGGCACGATGTAGACGCAGTCCTTTTCGAGCACTGCGCCTCCGTTGAGTTCGATCCGATGCATCGAGAGCTGGTCGAGCTTATCGCGCACGCTCGCCCGGGCGCCGGGCAGAAAGCTCGCCCGCACGCGGTAGGCGAGCTCGCCGAGGCGCAAATCGATGCTCGCAGGCTGGATCTGGTCGTCACTGATTGGTTGCGGCGACAGGATCTCGCGCCCCTGCGCAACCGCTTCGCGCAGCAGCTGCGACGGCAACAGACCGGTCGTCAGGTCCCGTTGCCGGTCGCCGTCTAGAGGCTGCGGGGCAGGGAAGAGTTCGTCCCGATTGGGCTCGGTCATTCGGCGAGGTTCCGTTCGAATCGCCGTTGGTTCTAGGCCATCGGGGAGGCCGCGGAAATAGCAGGAGTGTTGCGCCCCTGCTCTCGCCGCCGATAGTCTTAGCTTGCGAGCTCGCTTACGGAGAACGGTATGAAGATCCGCGACGGCTTTATCGGCACGGTCGGCAACACGCCGCTGATCAAGCTGCGGCGCGCCTCCGAGGAGACTGGATGCGCGATCCTCGGCAAAGCCGAGTTCCTCAATCCCGGCGGCTCGGTCAAGGATCGGGCGGCGCTCTTTATCATCAAGGATGCCGAGGAGCAGGGCCGGCTGCGGCCGGGCGGCGTCGTCGTCGAAGGCACCGCGGGAAACACCGGCATCGGCTTGGCCCTCGTCGGCAACGCGCGCGGCTACCGCACCGTCATCGTGATGCCCGAGACGCAGAGCCAGGAAAAGAAGGACATGCTGCGGCTGTGCGGCGTCGATCTGCGCCTCGTCCCCGCGGTCCCCTACGCTAACCCGATGCATTATGCGCGCTATTCCGGGCGGCTTGCCGAGGAGATTGCGGCGAGCGAGCCGAATGGTGCCATCTGGGCCAACCAATTCGACAACCTCGCCAACCGGCGCGGGCATTATGAGACGACCGGCCCCGAGATCTGGCAAGAGACTGACGGCAAGGTCGATGGCTTTACCTGCTCGGTCGGCACCGGCGGCACGCTCTCCGGCGTCGGCATCGCGCTCAAGGAACGCAACCCCAAGGTCCAGATCTATCTTTCCGACTGCATGGGCTCGGGTATCTACAACTGGTACGCGCGTCACGAGTGGAAGCCCGAAGGCAACTCGATCACCGAGGGCATCGGCAACAACCATGAAACCGGCAACCTCGCCGGCTTTGCACCCGATGGGCAATATCAGGTGACCGACGCCGAGATGCTGCCGGTCCTGTTCGACCTCGTGACCGAGGAAGGGCTGGTTCTCGGCGGCTCGACCGGGATCAATGTCTGCGGCGCGATCCGGCTAGCCCGCGAGCTCGGATCCGGGCACACGATCGTGACGATCCTCGCCGATTCCGGCACCCGCTATCAATCGAAGCTCTTCAACCCCGAATTCCTGAAGTCGCGCGATCTCCCGACCCCGCCCTGGCTCTAACGCTCAACTATCGCTGTTCCGGCGAAAGCCGGAACCCATCTCCAAAAGCACTCGATGTTCTTCGCTTATCTTCTCGCGAGCAAGCCGTATGGCACCCTGTATATTGGGTCGACCTCAGACCTTGTCCGGCGGGTATCGGAGCACAAGGTGAAAGCGGTCCCCGGGTTTACCGCAAATTACGGCGTCGATCGACTGGTCTGGTTCGAGCGCCATCAGACATTGGAAACGGCGATGCAACGTGAAAAGCGAGTCAAGAGTTGGAAGCGAGCTTGGAAAATTGAGCTCATCGAACAGGACAATCCGCATTGGGTCGATCTCTATTCGAACATATTGAGGTAGCCATCAGGCGCTCGTGAAGACGGTAGGGTGGGTCCCGGCTTTCGCCGGGACAGCGGAGAGCGGGACAGCGTAAATTGGAGGCCGCTGAGAAACATGACCGAGCTCTTATTTCGCGACGACGGGTACATCCGATCCTGCAGTGCTCGGGTCATCG
>DATEQL010000760.1:0-7176 GCA_035272665.1 Allostellaceae bacterium | reverse complement strand
CCAGGGGGCAGCTGATCCGATGATGGTCGCTCCGCCAAACCACCTCACCTGGGGCGCGGCGGAAAACCCCCACGGACATCAGCCCCCAGTATCGGCTTTTCTCCTCGCTGACCATCTTGAGACCGCCCGTAACCGGGTCCGGACGGGCAGCTCGATTGATATCGGGGTACAATCTGGTCACAGCCTGCATTGCTAGACCTCCCTCGACGACTGCCCTCCGGCACAAGCCGAAGGCGGAGGGATTGTGGCAAGGGGCTAAATGGGCGGGCTATTCAGTTTCGGCAGAAATACCGAAAATGTTGACGCGGAGCTTCGTCGCTACTCACGCGGGCGATGAAGGGTGGCGGACGGCGCCTCCCCGAAGAGCGACTTGTATTCGCCGGCGAACCGTCCGAACTGCCAGAAGCCATATCGCGTGGCGAGTTCCGTCACCGTCGCCCTCTCGGGGGAGCTGTCACGCAGGGCGCGTCGCGCGAGATTCATCCGGCGCATCATCAGGTATCGCTTGGGGCTCATTCCCAGCTGCTCCTGGCAGCACACCCGCATTGTCCGCTCTGACACTCCGATCGCCGCACAAAGCGCCGGTATGTACAAAAGCTGATCGGGGTCTTCATCCACCGCCCTGCGAAACCGGCGCATGACCAGCGAATGGCGGCGTTGGGCCGACCTGTCCTCGTGAACCTCCCCGACACCGAGGCAGTCGATTAGGGCCTCGATCAGGGCCTGTTCGAGCCCACGTGCGGCGTCCGGATTGGCGATAACTTCGGGAGCATCTTCCGCCAGACGCCCGGCCGCCGCGTGCAGCCGCAACAGCCTTGCCATTGCCGAGGGCAGAGGGGTGACAATCAGCGCATCTTTTGGCGGCGTCAGATCGCACCCGGCCATTGCGGCCCCGACAGAAACCATGTCTTCCACCGACAACGACATGGCGCCCCATGAAGCGGACCCGGCTGAATGCTGAAGCGAGTTCTTACCCTCGCTGTGCCGCATGATGCCGGTCGGCTGCATTTCCACACCGCTCCAGAGAAAGCTCGGCCCAGGCGCTGTGCGGAACGAGATGGTGGCGCGCCCGGTCCCGGGGGCGGAATGCCCGACCCGCGGCAGGTTGTCGAAGAACCGCTGCATCCACAGGCGATGCAGATCGATCCGGATGAGCTTGGCCAAAAAATGACCGCGCCCGGTGATCGTAAACTCGGCCTTCGTTGCGCGAATTGCTGACGCGTAATCGTCGGGGTCCGAGACGGTTTGCACAACGCTCGACGGCATCCGGACCTCGCCAGAGGGTTTCGGCGCATGTGCTTAAGCGGGCATCAGGGTCGCCCTTGCGCTGAATTAAGCCAACCTTTCACGAAACTTTTAAGCGCGGTCCACTGGTTACCGACGGCGAATGTACTCGGTCGGGTCCATGCCGAGCTGTTCCTCGCAGGATATGCGAAGGGTTCGCGCCGGGATGCCGAGGGTTTTGCAGATTTCGGCCATCCGGAAAACCCGCTCCGGCTGAGTCTGCAGTAGCGCCTCGAAGCGAACCGCAACGTCCTGGTGTTCACGGGTGGCGCGGGTGACCTCGATCGACGACCCTTTCGAGAGGCACTCGACCAGGGTCTCGATCAATTGCTGCTCAAGTCCGTGCGCCGCTTCGTCATCGATCACCGCTCTCGACCGGCGCTCGACCAAGCCGATTGCGGCCGAATGGAGGTGGCGCAGATGCCTCTTCATCACCGGCCGCGGCCGCCACCGACGAGCGGCGGACGGGACAGTGAATGCCGCTCCGGTCAACGCACTGCCGTACCGAACCAGCTCCGCGGCCGGCACCCAGATCGTCCCCCAGCGGCAAGGCCCGTCGGTTCGCATATGCAGGCGCTGACCCGCCCCGAGTATCATGATCTCCCCTACCCCCATCCCGATTCCGCCCCAAACCGCCGCGGGTCCTCTGCCCCTCGGCAGCGAAACCAGAATCATCTCGGCCGGCGCGGCGAAAAAGGCGATCCTCGGCAACGGCTCGTCTGTAGCCGACAGCCGCAGGCGGTGCAGGGCGATTTGGGTCAGCCGCGCGCGAAACTGGCCGGGACCGGTGACGAGCAAGCCGAGGCAGCCCTCCGCGCGCAACGCAGCCGCGAAATCATCCGCTTCGCTGAATACCGAGGTAACGCTTCGCGGCATTGCCACACGGCCCCCTCCGCTATCGAACGGAGGGTGCCGGGGGTAATCCGCGCTTGGCTATTCACTTTCGGCATAAGTGCCGGGCGACCGGCGACATTCTCGAAATCGTTGTTATTCGGCTTGTTACGGCGTGTTAAATTCGTTGATCGAGCGAAATAAATTCGTTGATCCCGGAGTAATGAATTTTCGGTCCAAGTGACTAAAAAGCACTCTATTATGCCGGGTCATTTGGACGGTTTTGTGGCGAAAACGCAATTTTCGTTGTATTTCGGGCAGGCCGAATCGGACTTGCCGCTCCGGGGACGGTGTGAGGAAATGCGGTCCGGGGAGGGGTCGGCGAACGAGTGCGGAGGTTCGGGCATGACACAACAACAAGGCCCATCGCCGGGGGCGCGGCTGCGCGAGCTGATCCACCGCAAGGACCGGGTGCTGGCCGTGCTGCACACGCCGAGTGCCGCGTTGGCGCGGATCATGGAGCTCGGCGGGTGCGAGGCCGGCTTTGTCGGCACCTCGGGCGTGGTCGGCGCCTATACCGGCCTTGCCGATGTCGGCACCGCGTCGATGACCGAATGCGTGACGATCGCCGGCTGGATCGCCCAGACCGTCAAATTCCCGGTGATCATGGACGGCGACACCGGTCACGGCGGGATCATGGCGGTGCGGCGGATGGTGCGCGAATGCATTCGCGCCGGCATCGCCGGGGTGCGCATCGACGACCAGCCGATCGAGGGCAAGCGCCGGACCCAGAGTGCCGGGGTCGAGGTCGTGCCGCTCGAGCAGGCGGTCGCCCGCTATCGCGCCGCCGTCGACATGAAGAACGAGCTCGATCCCGACTTTGTCGTGATGGCGCAGTGCTATGCCCGCGACGCCGCGGGCGGCGGACTGGTCGATTGCCTGAGGCGGCTACGCGCCTATGAGACCGAGGCTCGGGTCGACTGGGTGCAGTTCGAATCACCGCATTCGGAGGACGAGATCCGGCGCGCTAAGTCCGTCGTCACCGGTCCGTTCTCGTTCATGAAGGGGCGGCTGCCGCGCTATCTCGGGCTCGACGAGCATCTGGCGCTGGGCGTCACGATCGCCTGGTATCCGGGGTTCACCCACCAGGTGACCTGGGCGGCGCTCTGGGATTTCATGCAGCAGTTTCAGGCCAACGGCATCGCCGCATGGGAGGAATTCGAGCGGGCGCGCCAGGATCGCCCCTATCCTCGTCCCGAGCCGGGGCCCGAGGAAGAGGGTCTGGAGAAGCAGCGCCAGCTCGAAGAGCGCTACTTTTCCGCGGACGCCCTGGCAAAGTATCGGGGCGGCTGACGGGCAACGGTTAGAGCCTGCTTCCAAATGAGGTCCGTCGTCACAAAGGGTTATCATCGCCCTTGCGAAAGCGGGGGCCCAGGGAAACCGCTGCGACCGGTCAAGCTTTCCCTGAGCCTGCTTCAGGAAGCCGGACCATAAGGCGCGCTGCTCGACGGCGAAGTCGAGCGCATCGATGGCGAACTCAAATTGATGGCACTACCGACACTTCCTGCGGTTCGCTCGCTCAGCGCGAAATTCGTCAGGCGACTTTGACCTAGATCAAAGTCCGGGGCCGCGGGCTCTAGCCTGCATGGACGTTAACGCCTCGGCAGGGTCTATGGGGCCTGCGTCGGTGACGTCTGGTGTGCTCACGCCCACACCGACCGCGGATAGAAGATTTCAGGATCGGGGGTCGTCGAAAACGTGATGGAACAGACGATTGATGGTCGGGTGACCGCAGTCCGCGGCGCCGTGCTGGACGGGCGCATCTCTACGATTTCGCGGCCAGAGGCGTTATCCCGAAATTCGGGGTCCCGGACCGCATCGTCCTCGTCGAGGTGCTGCCCAAGACCAGTGTTGGCAAGCTCGACAAGAAGGTGTTGCGCGAGAAGTATCCGGAGTCGCAGCCTGCGTTCGCGCTCTGCCGGAGGATCATCAAAGACGAAGCATGATTTAGGAGGAGCTACCCTATGAAAGCCTATAGCGCGCCGCTGCGCGACATGCAGTTCGTGATCAACGAGTTGGCGGGCCTGAAAACCCTTGCCGCCCTGCCCGGCTACGAGGAAGTGACACCGGAGTTGGCCAAGGCGGTGCTCGACGAGGCGGCGAGGCTCGCTAGCGAGGTGTTGGCGCCGCTGAACAAGCCAGGCGACGAGCGGGGCGCGTCCTTGACCAAGGACGGCGTCGTCGCGGCCGACGGCTTTGGCGCAGCATACCGACGTTTCGTCGACAACGGCTGGAACGGCCTCGGCGGCGACCCCGAATATGGCGGACAAGGGCTGCCGGGGCTGGTGGCCGCCGCGGCCGTGGAAATGTGGAACTCGGCCAACATGTCTTTCGCGCTTTGCCCTCTGCTTACCGCCGGGGCGATGGAGGCGATCAAGGCGCATGCTTCCGACAAGCTGAAGACGCGCTATCTGCCAAAGCTCGTCAGCGGCGAGTGGTCGGGCACGATGAATCTGACGGAACCGCAGGCCGGTTCCGACTTGGCGGCGGTCCGTACCAGGGCCCTACCCGACGGCGACCACTACCGGATCTCTGGCCAGAAGATCTTCATCACCTGGGGCGATCACGACATGACCGAGAACGTCGTGCACCTGGTGCTCGCCCGCCTTCCCGATGCGCCGGAAGGCACACGGGGGATCTCATTGTTTCTGGTGCCCAAATTCCTGGTCGGCCCCGACGGCTCACTGGCGGAGCGCAACGATGTCGTGTGCGCGTCGATCGAGCACAAGCTCGGCATCCACGCCAGTCCCACTTGCGTGATGAGCTTTGGCGAGAAGGAAGGTGCCATCGGCTACCTGGTGGGCCGGGAGAACGAGGGCCTGCCGCACATGTTCACGATGATGAACGAAGCCCGGCAGAAGGTCGGGTTGCAGGGCCTGGGAATCGCAGAGCGTGCCTACCAGGCAGCGCGCGATTATGCCAAGGAGCGGGTCCAGGGGCGGCCGGTGGGGCAGCGGAGCGGTGACCGGGTAACCATCATTCATCACCCCGATGTGCGGCGCATGCTGCTGACGATGAAGTCACAGATCGAGGCAATGCGCGCCTTCGGGTATGTGCTGACGGCAGACGGCGACCTCGCGCACAAGCACCCCGACGCGGCGGAACGCCAACGCCACCAGGGGCGGGTGGATCTGCTGACCCCGGTGCTCAAGGGTTGGTGCACCGAGCTCGGTGTGGAAATCGCCTCACTCGGTGTCCAGGTCTTTGGCGGCATGGGATACATCGAGGAGACCGGCGCCGCCCAATACCTGCGCGACGCGCGCATCGCCACGATCTACGAGGGAACCACCGGAATTCAGGCGGGCGATCTGATTGGGCGCAAGCTGCCCACCGGCAACGGCTGGGCCATGGCCGAGCTGATCGGTGAGATGCGTGCCGTAGAGGGGCAGCTCGGCGGTTCCGATAACCTCGACTTCCCCGCTATCCGCGAAAATCTGGCGGCGGGTATCCAGGCGTTGGAGCAGGGCACCCAGTGGATGCTGCAAACGATCGGCGAGCATCCTGATGCGGCGCTGGGTGCCTCGGTAAATTATATGATGCTGACCGGCTACGTCTGTGGCGGCTGGCAGATGGCGCGCGCCGCGCTCGCCGCCCGGGCTCGGCTGACGGCGGGCGAGGACGGGGATTTCTGGCGGGCGAAGATCGCGACCGCAAGGTTCTATGCCGAGCAGATCCTGCCCAAGGCAAACGCCCTACTCACCGTGGTGAAGAGCGGCGCCTCGACCGCCCTGGCACTGGAAGAGGATCAGTTCTGAGGGCTGGCAAGGCGCTTCCGAGCCTTACGCCCGCAACATACCAGCAAGGCGCTAAACGATGCAGCGCGAAGCGATGACATTCGACGTGCTGATCGTCGGCGGCGCCTCGGCAGGTCTCGCCGCGGCGATCCGGCTCTAGCAGCTGGCGCCGCTCAGTCCTGGAAGACTGCCTTCTGTTCCTCTCCGAGCGAAGTGGCTGCTTCCGCAATCAAGGCAACTATGTCGTGAGCCTGGGCAATGTCTGCCGCGCGCGCTTAATGAGCTCGATCCGGACTGGAAAGAGAAAGAGGCCGTCGATGACGGCTACCTGTTCCTCGTGAGCCGAGCAACAGAGGTGGCTCCCGTGGTTCGAAAATTTTTGATGGAAAGCGCTGCTTGACTGCGGTCGAGCGCGACGACGCATTCGTTCTCGACTATAGGGGCGCTCGACAAACTGGACCGAAGTCAGCTGGCTTGCGTCGCATGCACTGGCTGGCGACATCGCTGCTCGGAGCGATGCTGATGCCGCTTCTGACGAGCGCGGCTTACCAGGCGACACGTCCCTGGCTGCACTGGGTGCGCACGTTTGCCGAGTCCGGAGCCGTCGGTGCGACGGCGGCTTTTTCGCCATCCGCTCCAGCTGCAGATCCTTCACTCGGCCATCATTCGGAAGAACAAGGACCGCATCGGCGCCCGGTTTGGGGCTGATGGACAGGCCGCGCCGCCGCATTTATGGTTGTCAAGTAAATTTTGGTTAGACGAGGTTAAAGTTGGTTGATGCGACCACGGCCTCCGCCGAGGGCGCGATCTCGTTCGGCCCGTTCCGCCTGCTTCCGGCACAACGACTACTGTTGGAAGGCGACCGGCCGGTTCGTCTCGGCAGCCGCGCTCTCGACATCTTGATCGCTTTGGTCGAGCGCCCGGGCGAGGTGCTCGGCAAGGACGAGCTGATGGCCCGCGTCTGGCCGAATACTTTTGTCGACGAGGGCAATCTCAAATTTCAAATCAGCGTGTTGCGCCGGACCTTGGGCGGTGGCAACCGCTATTTTGTCAATGTCCCTGGACGCGGTTATTCCTTCGCAGTACCGGTCGCTCGCACAGAGCAGACGCGGCCGGCGGCGCCGCGGGCGACCACAACGGACAACACGCATAATCTGCCGGCCCTGCTGACGCGATTGGTCGGACGCGCCGATGCTGTCAGCAGGATCGTGGTGCAGTTGCCACGGCAACGGTTGCTGACCATCGTGGGGCCAGGCGGGATCGGCAA
>DATEQL010000759.1:0-7601 GCA_035272665.1 Allostellaceae bacterium | reverse complement strand
CGACCTCGCCCGGACGGAGTTCGGTTTCAGCTTCAGTCGAAGTATCGGTCATGCCGGAACCATGGCAGGAAAGATGTCGTCGCGTCCAGACGGTGATCGATATCGATGCTGCCGTCCATCAACGGACCTCGATCAGGTGATGCGGATTGCGCTCAGCGCTCGGGCTTCGGCAGCCCCACCGGAGCAAATCCGAAACGGGAGAAGATCTGCTGCCCGTCGGGGGACAGCATGAACAGAGCCAGGTCAGTAGCCCGGGGATCGGCGCCCTTGAGAACCGCGAGACCGTATTCCGGCCCTGCTGCAATCTCGCCCGGTACTGCCGCAACCTGCAGCTCGGCCATCTGAGACAACCGCAGCCTGGCGCTTGTGCAATAGCCGATGACGATGTCGACCCGGCCCGCGGCGAGTGCGGCGACAGCGGGATCCTGGCCGTCGACCGGAGCATTGTTCGAGGGACCGCCGACAATCTGCTGCGCCTTGCCACTGAGGATCTCATAGCTCCCCGGGCGCAGGGCATCGGCACGCCGGAACATCGTCCAGGTATAATCTCCGGCGGGGTCGGCCTTGGGTGTTGAGGTGCCGAGCTTGACCGCCGGGTCGAGCAACCGATCGAGAAAATTCGCCGTCGTGAGCCTGACCTTCGGGACCGCGACCCCGCAGAGTGCGTTGCGCGTGAACATCGCGACGCGGGTCGCGCGGTCGTCTCGCAGCAGCTTCAGCGGGTGCCCCATATCCGCCGAAGCGAACAAGTCGGCATGCTCGCCCTTCTCGACGCGCTCGCGCAGCAGACCCGAGGGACCGAACTCGGCGGTGACGGTCGTCGCCGTGGCCTCCTTGTAGCGTTCTCCGATCTCGCCCATGACCTCCCGGAGACTGCCCGCGGCGAGCACGCGGAGCCCTTCCGCCCCTGCTAAGCTAATCATCGACACGAGCCAAAGCGGCGCCAGCAGCAACAACCGCGAGACCATGCGACGATCAGGCGGTTTCTTGGGGCAGAGAGGGCCCGACGAGCGCCGCTCGGTTGTTCAAGGCGGCGCAAAACGGTGCGAGCCCCGCACCGCGCAACGGCAGAAACGGTTTGCCGGATTGACGGCATGTCCGTTTGACCAGTGACATCGCGGCGTGACTGATGCAATCGACCGGGAAAAACACGCAGTCGGCGCGGCTGATGAGCCCTTGCAGCAACCCGCCGCGCTCCTCGATACCGCCGTCATGATGCAGGAAGAGCGCGCCGGAACGCTCCGCGAAGGCGCGCAGATGCCCGATCTGCGCCTGCCTTCCGCCAACATAAAGAACCGTAAGGTTCGATAGACGAGGTGGTGGCTGCCTCCCGTCATCGATGCCGACGATGTCTGCTAGACTGGCTTCGACCTCTTCGAGCTCCTGTCGCAGTTCGTTGTCTTGCCTCTCGGTCTCGGCACGAGCATCGCGCTCGCCGATCAGGGCGGACCGGTACTCTGCGATCTCGCGTTCAAAGCGTTTACACCGGCTTTCAGCCGTGGCGAGCCGCCGCTTGAGGTTAGCTACGAGGTTCGCCCATATCTCCGAGTCCGGTTCCGGATGCTGAACGGTGCTGTTGCGATCACACATGATCCGCTCTTCGAGCGCGCACCGCAGCTCTCGGATTGTGGCATCGCGAGACACGACCGCGTCACGCAGCTGTTGCTGCTGGCGTCCGACTTTGGCTTGGAGCTCGGTGTTCTCGTCTTCCAGCTGACGAAGTCGCCGGATGTCCGCGCGATTGGCGGCGCCGACGAGGTGCGACAGCATGTGCACATCCGCGAAAATTTCGCGAAGCAGCACGTCGTTCGTCGCCGGGTGGCTCAGCGCTGCCCAATAGGCGCCGGGATGTCGCCGCGCTGCACCGCCTCGTTCCACGCTGTGCGCACCTCCTCCGCAGTTTTCGCCCTGTCGAAACGGTTGATCGAGACGCGATGCCGGCGATCGAGCGCCTTGTGTAATAGCTTTGCGCCCTCGTGGCGCTGGCTGGCGATCAGCACCCCGCTCGCGTGCAAGTCGTGCTCCGAGGCGGTCGCCGCTTCCTGGCGTCCGAGCTTGATCAGGATATGCCGCAGCTCGGCGGTCGATAGGCTCGTCCCGATGATCGAACAATGGAGGTGCGTAGCAAAATCCCAGATCTTTCGTCGTCCCGGCGGCGCACCGATGCTCTCCTGTGCCCGCGCCGAGATGTTTCGCTCACTGAGCCGCCGCAACGTAAAGCCTTTGCCGAGCAAGGCGTCGAACCTTTGAGCGAGAGGCTGAGGCCGGCTCAGCAAGGAGCCGTTCGAGAAGCGATCCAGCGAATTGGAATGGGGCATGGCGATGACCCGTCGAGTGCGGCGTAATTTCTATTCAGATATAACGATATGCAGAGATGACCCCTGCAGGTCAAGCGATCCCCCGAGCTCGCTCCGGCTATCGAGGGGACATCGACCATCCTTGACAGCCTAGCTATATCCGGGAGAATATAGCGATCGACCGAATTAGCGCGAGAGGGGACAAAATGATCGACAAAGAATGCAGGCGCGCCGGTGCGCTCGCCGCCGCGTTGACGGGGGGAATGATGTGGGCGCCCTATCCGGCGACAGCGGACCCGATCATCACTCTAACGGGGCCTACGAGCAATGCGGGAACGATCGATCTCTCGATGGCGGACGGGCATTATGGCGGGCCGGTCACGGTGGGGAGCGTGACCGGTTACTCGCTATGAGGATTGCTCGGCACGATCACGACCACTACGCCCGCCGGCGACAACGGCAAGAATGCGATCCTGCGCTATTATGTGCTCGCCACCGGAGCCAACGGCGATCAATCGCTGGTCTCGCTCGGCGAGATCGACCCTAATTTCAGCGGAAGCGCGACCCCCGATCTCGTGACCGTTTCCGGCAACACCGCCTCTCTGGCTTTCACCCTGTCGGGGGCGACCGGGCGCGACGTCACCAATCTCACGAGCCTTCAGTTGCTGTCCGTGCCCGCGTTGCCGGCTCTGCCGCCCGGGTCAAGCGCCCCGCAATCTACGAGCGTCGTGCTGGCTGGCAATGTCAGCTTCCCCGGCGCCTACACGTTTCAGGGCTCCGACCCGCAAAATGTCAGCCCGATAACCGAAACCGTCAACGGCGACACCTACACCGGCCCGCCGTTCTTTGTCCTGATTGATCCGAGCGACCCGAACATCCTGAACCAGTACGTTGTCACCGCGGGGACCGACGGTTATGAGGTGCTATTCTCGCTGGCGGAGCTCGACCCGGCTTTCGGCGCGTCGACGGTTCCCAACCCGGTCGACCTTGTTCCTTATGCCGATACAACACCGCCCGGGAATTTTCCTGCCGACGGGATCGCGCGGATTATCACGCCGGGCGATACCCCCTTTGCGCATGGGCGATGGGTCTCCAATCTCGACATGATCGAGGTCGACGCCGTGCCCGAGCCGGCGACAGCGGCGCTGCTGATGTCGGGATTGATCGGCATGGCGATGGGCGCTTGTCGACGCCGTCGCTATAGCCGAATTTAGGCGCTGGTTAGTACGCTCAAAGTCACGCCGCCCTATCCGAATGATAGCTGGCGGTGGTAGGCCTCGTTATACCGGGATGCCGATCACTCCCCCGGCGCCTTCGGGGCAGACCGATACAAGACGGCGGAATGCTGGCAAGAGCCCCAGCCTTTCCTCAGACGACGGCTTGTTGCCGGCTGCAAATGTCTGCGGTTCAACCGAGGGGTCGTTGCCGGCCCTCACCCGTGCGCGGTCACGGTGCAGTTCTTCTAGGCGCGCGCGGATCGCTGCAAAGTCGTCGGCGGCGCGAGGACGGGTCACATTTCCTCCGGATCCGATATCGAAGCGTGGCTCACGCTATATTTCGTTAAACATAGCGTCAAGCCTCGCCGCGTGTGGGGGTACCGCTGCGCCAGCGAACGCCGCTTACCAGCACGAGAAGGGCCAAGAAACCACCACCTCCTATGCCGCGAGCTCGACTTTGGCGAAGCAAATAAAGGCAGCCGTGCCGGCCGATATTTTCATACCGGCAATTCGTGACTCGATGGGCTATCTGGCGAACAGGAATTCGATCGAGCCAGAGACGCGAGCCAACTTACTCGGCAATTGCCTCGTCTTGATCGCGCCGCTCAACAGCACCCCCAACCCGTGCGGTAAATCCCATCGGATATCGCGTCACCAGTAGAAAACTGGCCGAATTCCGCCAAACGCCTGGCACTGATCCGGCGGGCCGAAGCCGTCATGGAGGAGGACCCGCACCTGCTGCCGAACGCTGGGAAAAGATCAACGACGTCTGGGACAAGTATGTTAAGGGCTGCAACCTCTACGAATATTTCGGCGTGTGCAACGTCGTCATTTTCGATACGGTGTGGCCAGACAGGTCATCATTCGAGCGTTTGCCTACGTTGAGGGAGGGAAGACGGTATGAGCGATCTGAGTTTCCGGCGTCCATGGTGGACCCGCCGCGGCTTTCTACAGAGCAGTGCTGCAGTTATTGCCGGCGTCTACGGGCTGCCCGGACGCCTCGGGCACGCCGCCGAGATACCCGACGAGTTCGACGGCTCGAAATTTCAGCTCAAAGCTCTCGAGGCCAACCCCAAATCCGGCGGCGTGCTGCGCTACGGTATTCTGATGCGCCCGCCCCATTTCGACATCCACCAGTCCGGGACCATTGGGACCCTGGGCGCGATGGGATGCATGTTTGACAATCTGATCCGGCACGATCCGCGCGATAGCGGGAAGACCATCATCCCTGACCTGGCGCACAGCTGGGAAATCGCCAAAGACGGCAAGACCTACACCTTTTTCTTGCGCAAGGGCGTGCAGTTTCATGACGGCGCGGAGTTGACGGCCGAGGACGTGAAGGCAACCTTCGATCGCATTGCCAAGCCGCCGCAAGGGATCAGCATTCCGCGCAGCATCCTGTTCAAGGCCGTTAGCGAGATCAATGCGAAGGACCCCTATACGATCGAATTCAAATTGGCGGAGCCGCGCCCGAAGACCTTCATCATGCTGGCGATCGCCAGCGGCTGGAACGTGATCGTCAGCAAGAAGACGCTCGAGGACAACAACTACAACCTGCGCAAGCTGTCCACATACCCGGGTACCGGTCCGTTCCGCACTATGCGCTATGTCGAGAACGAGGTCCGGGTAGTGGAGAAGAACCCGAATTATTGGAACAAAGGGCTGCCCTATCTTGATGGCATCGAATTTTACAATCTGCTCCCGTTTTCGCCCGAGCTCGGGTCGGCGATACTGTCGGGCCGCTGCGATTATATCCGCATCACCGACCCGGTCACCGCCCGCAAGGCGAAGGCGACACCCGGCTTGTCCACCACCGCCTTCAACCAGAGCGTGATCCAAGGCACCTGGGTCAACAGTAAAAGAAAACCGTTTGATGACCCGCGGGTGCGCCGCGCTTTGCACTTGGCCTTTGACCGGCCGGTGCTGATCGACGTCGTCAAGGACGTAACGCCGATGCGGGTCGGCGGGTTCATCTACCCGTTCTCGGAGTTCGCCACACCGCCGGAGGAGCTCAGCAACCGGATTGGCTACCAGACCGACACCGGCGCCGCCCTCAAGGAGGCCCGCGCATTGCTGGCCGCCGCGGGTCACGCTGACGGCCTCAAGGGATTGGATTTCCTGGTCCGCGACGTCGCCAGTTTCAAGCTATGGGCGCAGGCTATTCAGGCGATGCTGCAAGAGGGGCTCAACGTCCAATGCAATCTGCGTACGGTCGTCGAATCGGTCTGGTTCGACGACACCGCGAACGGCCATTTCGACTTGGCCATCGGAGCCATCGTGTCGACCCTGCTCGACCCATCGGATTATTTCAATGCCTGGTATCGTACCGGCGGTCCGCAGAACTATTCGTTCTGGGACAACAAAGAGTTCAATGGCCTAGTGGACCAGATCGACCGGGAAGTCGATCCCGCCAAGCGCTTGGCGCTGGTCCGGCAGACCGAAGCCATTATGGAGGCGGATCCGCCGGTGCTGCCGGTGGCCTGGGAAAAGATCAACGACGTCTGGTATGACTACGTCAAGGGCCACAACCCTTACGATTACTTCGGCATTTACGACGTCGTTCGGGAGGATACGTTCTGGCTGGATAAGGCGTGAGCCGGGCAGCGGCGCACCGGCGGAATCGCCCGCCGGCGCGCCACGGAGGCCTCACCACTTGTTGCGGAGTTCGCGCAGCCTCAGGAACACTGTCTTGGGATCCGGATTCTCCGGGAGGTCGGGGAAGGCTTCGCGCAGACGCCGGATCACCGATGGACTGGTCAGCCGGAAAAACGTGTTGATCTCCCGTTCCAGCGCCAAGGTCGTGGTGAGCGCCTTGGCCGTATCCTGTTTCTCCATCGCCGGCAACATCGCTTTGGCCTTGGCGTTGTCCGGCTCGCGATCGAGGGTGAAGCTAAGATTGCGCGCGATATAATCGTGCCCGGGATAGATCAGCGTCTCCTCCGGCAATTTGGCGAGCTGATTAACAAAGGTATTGTACAGCTCGTTCGGATGACCACCGTTGTGGCAGTTCCCGGCGCCCGCGTTGAACAGCGTATCGCCACAGAATAGTGCCGGTGTGTCACCATGCGACCTGACGCAGATGTGACTCATCGTGTGGCCCGGCGTATCCAGACATTCGAGCTCGACCGTCTTGCCGATCTTGATCACATCGCCGGCGCGCAATCCGCGGCTCATCTCCGGGATCTTGTCCTTCGCGTTGACATGCGCCAGCACCGGGGCGCCGGTCGCAGCAATCACCTGCTGGTTGCCGCCGGTGTGGTCGCGATGCTCATGGGTGTTGAGGATCTGCCTGATGGTCCAGCCCTTCGCCTTGGCGGCGGCCAGGCATTTCTGATGATCCAGCGGATCGATTGCCAACGCTTCGCCGGTTTCCTCGCAGGCGACCAGGTAGTTGAAGTTGCGACCGGCGTTTGCGGTCCAGATCTGTTCGACGATCATTCCTCGCCCCTATCGTGTTCGGCTGGTGAGAGTGTAGAGCCGCAGCCGCAGATTTGCCATCCCCGCACATTGTTCATCGATTGGCGCCAGGGCGCCAGAGCACGTCGCGGGCGCCGCGATCATTGACCCGCCGGCCGAGCACGAAGAGGTGATCCGACAGACGGTTCAGGTATTTCAGCGCGTCCGGGTTGACCTGGTCGACGCCCGCCAGCTCGCTTACCAGGCGCTCGGCCCGCCGGGTCACGGTGCGGGCGAGATGCAAATGCGCGGCAGCGGCGGTCCCACCGGGCAGGATGAATGAATCAAGCGGCGCCAGTGTCGCATTCATCGCATCGATCTCGCGTTCGAGACGGTCGACCTGCGCGGCGGCGATGCGCAACGCACCCTCACCCCGTTTGCCGCCTTCCGGCGTGCACAGATCGGCGCCGAGATCGAACAGGTCATTCTGGATCCTGCCGAGCATCTCCTCCGCCGCCGCATCGGCGTGAAGCCGGGCGACCCCGATCGCCGCGTTCGCCTCGTCCACGGTGCCGTAAGCAGCGACCCGCAGCGCGTGCTTGGGCACGCGTGCACCGTCCCCGAGCGAGGTCTCGCCGGAGTCGCCGCCGCGAGTATAGATCCGGGTCAGCCGCACCATGGTCGTCTTCTC
>DATEQL010000758.1:0-2230 GCA_035272665.1 Allostellaceae bacterium | reverse complement strand
TGCGTCAGGGGATCTTCGATGCGATGCAAATCCTGCAGGCCGACGGCACACAAAAGGCGCTGATGGAAAAGTACGGCATCGATCCGGAACTGCAGAGACCGGTCGAGGTGCATACCAATTAGGCGCCGCTGAGGACTCAAGCCTAGGCAGTAGCACCGGTGTCGACGGAATTCCTGCATTACCTGTCATCGCGCTTCCTGTTGGAAGGTGCACTGCTGGCGATCGAGATCGCGGTCGTCTCGATGGCGCTGGGGCTGGTGCTCGGCCTCGGCCTCGCGTTGCTGCGGCTGTCGCGCCATGCCGCCTTGCGCAGCCCGGCCTGGTGCTACATCTGGTTCGTCCGCGGCACGCCGCTGCTGTTGCAGCTCGTCTTCATTTACGACGTGCTGCCGGCGGTCGGCATCAAGCTCGACACCTTCACGACCGCGATCATCGGGTTTTCGCTCAACGAGGCGGCGTTCTGCGCCGAGATCATCCGCGGCGGCATCTTGTCGGTAAACCGCAGCCAGGCGATTGCCGCGGCCGCACTCGGCATGCCGGGCGCGCTGACCTTGCGGCGGATCATTCTGCCGCAGGCGATGCGCGCAATTCTGCCGGGGATTGCCAATCAGGCGATCAGCATGATCAAGAGCACCTCGATCGCTTCGGTGATCATGGTCAACGAGCTGACCTTTCGCGCGGAGCAGATCGTCGGCCAGAATTTCAAGTTCTTCACCGTGTTCACGGCCGCGGCGCTGATCTATCTGGCGATGACGAGCTGCGTTGCCGTCGGCCAGATCGCGGCGGAGCGGCGGTTCGACTTCCTCCGCGAGCGCGGCGACGGCCCATTCGCAAGGCTGGCGGCCGCGATCGGGCTGCGGCGGCCCTCGGAGGCAGCGGTCGAGCCCGAGCCGCCGGCGGGCCGGCGCGAGCAGATGCCGGCGTTGATCGGCGATCTCTGCCATGATGTTGCAAACGCCGGCATGCGACCGGTCATCGTCTGTCGTAATGTCCAGAAGGCCTATGGCGATCGGCAAGTCCTGCAAAGCATCGATCTGACGGTCAGCCGCGGCGAAGTGGTCGTGATCATGGGGCCGAGCGGCTCCGGCAAAAGCACATTGCTGCGCATGATCAACCATCTCGAACCGCTCGACTGGGGTGAAATTACCGTCGACGGCAAGCATGTCGGCTATCAGCGGATGCCCGGCGGCGGGTTTCGGCCCACCGGGAATCTCGCCCGGGCGCGCGCGGAAGCCCGCATCGGCATGGTGTTTCAGCATTTCAATCTGTTCGAGCACCTGACGGCGCTGGAAAATCTGATCGAGGCGCCGATCCGAGTTTATCGCCGGCCGCCCGAACAGGCACACGCAATCGGCCTGCGGCTCCTCGCCGGCGTCGGCCTAGCCGATCATGTCGATCATCTGCCACATCGCCTCTCCGGTGGTCAGCAGCAGCGCGTCGCGATCGCTCGGGCGCTCGCGGTGTCGCCGCGGGTCATGCTGTTCGACGAGCCCACATCGGCGCTCGATCCCGAGCTGGTCGGCGAGGTGCTCGGCGTGATCCGCGGCCTCGCCGAAGCCGGAATGACAATGATCATCGTCACCCATGAGGTGGGCTTTGCCCGCGACGTCGCCGACCGGATCGTCTTCATGGATGATGGGGTCATCGTCGAAGAGGGCCCGCCCGGCCAGGTACTGGACCAGCCGGTGCAGGAGCGCACGCGGCGCTTCCTTCGTCGGGTCGCTCACAAGGAAGATGAGGAAATTGCAGCCTGAGACCTTCCCTGCCGTGAGGGAAAACTCAGGGAGAAAATCTCATCCGTGATCGGCCCGTCGGCGAGAACCCATTTCTTTTCAGTCCTTTATCGACCCTGGTCGCAGCGCGCTGAGGGAGGCCTGAGGGAAGGAGCAGGGAGGACGAGCCGATCGCGCTTTCCGTGGGTTCAGCCGAGCGGACGACATACGCGCCATCACCATCCTGGCCCTGAGCATAGGCTCCGATCTTGACGCCAGTATGGCGACGTCGCGTCAGACCTCATCGGGAGAGGGCCGGGTGAGGGGTTTCCTGCTAATTCGGCCCGAACCCGAACAGCTTCGCCGCGTTCTCGCAGGTGATCTTGCGCCGGTCCTCTTCCGGTACACCCGTAAAGATCCGGTCCAGGAACTGCTTCGACTGCGGCCAGGTCGATTCGGAGTGCGGGAAATCGCTGCCCCAGAGCATGTTGTCGACGCCGATCGTGTCGCGGATCCGC
>DATEQL010000757.1:0-3801 GCA_035272665.1 Allostellaceae bacterium | reverse complement strand
GCGCGTCTGGCCTGCGCCGATGTGGGTATCGAACCGGGCACCAGCGCCTTCGATCAGTGTGCCACTAATCTCTACGAGACCCTGTGGCAGGAGCAGAATACGGCCGAGCGCTGACCGCGTGAAATCGATCGCTACGAGCATCGCGTCGGAACGCCGTGCCGGCCAGAAGTAACGGAACGCCCATTTCGAGAATCCATCGGACGAAGACGATTTTAAAAGGCGACCTGCATTCGGCCGGCAAGTGTGGAGAAGTTCTGGCCGATTTGCACCGTCCCCGCAGAATTCAGCCTATCCACCATGCTGTACTGGAATTGCAACTCGAACCGGATCCAGTCGTTCGGATACCAGCTGAGCGCCGCCCCGAAAATTCTTTGATAGCCGCCAAAGACGCCGCCCGTGACGCTCTGCGACACACCCCGCGTGACGTTGCTGTTGAGATTCATAACGCTGTAGCGCGCGGCCAACTGCCAGGCGCCGATGCCGGGCGACACGCCGTTCTCGTCGATTATGAACGGATCGTCGACCTTCGGTCTGGCGAATGCAGCAGAGCCGACGCTGTAGCGGAACGGCTCCCCGGTAATGTTCCAGCCCGCCTCGACATAGCCTCCGTTGAAGCTCAGACCGGGCGCCGACTGGCCCGGCGGTTTCGATTGGTTGTCACCGATCTGATAGTACCCACCCTGAAGCAGAAGATTGCGCCAGTTTATAGCACCCTCCCCGCCATAAACATTGGCGGTCGAGCTCGACAGATTTCCGGTGCTGATCAGCCGGTTCATGTCGATCCGCAATTCGGGGCGATCCTGAAAGCTCAGCGTGGTTTGGCTGACCCCGGGCGTGCCGCTGGCGTTGAAGTTCGGGTGGAACACATACTCGCCCGAGAAATCCAGGTGGACGTTCCAATCCTCGTCATAATAGGGGCGTCCCGCGATACGACCGACGGTCCCGATCTGCTCGCCGTTGAGCAGGCTCGAGCTTTGCGCCCCGTACGGGGCGCCCGTCAGAGCCACGGCCGCGAAATATCGGTCCGTGGACGCCTTAACTTCGGGATAAGTAGCGCGGGCGTCGCCTGCCGCCACATTGCGCGCGATTTCGATAATGCTCGGCCGCTCCATCAGCAGGAAATCGTTCGAGCTCTGCGAGTCGTAAAGCGAGAACCACGGCTTGAAATATCCCAGCGTGGCGGTAAACGGCTTGAACCCGGTGAAGTTCAGGTTGGCTTCGTACAAGGTCTGGTTGGTCGTCGCCCCGTCGGGTGAGCCGCCTAAATCAGGCGTGACGTTGAGCGAAAAATCGTCGAACTTTGCGACAAAGAATATCCGCTCGCGGCGCAGATTGACGCCGTTGTTGAGGTGCGGGAACTGCGTAGTCGGGGTCGGGTTCTGGTAATAGCCACCATAGTCGAATTGCGTCTGGTTGCCGATGGCCAAAGATATGCGGCCATCCGAGGAGGAGATTGTCGGTCGCCCTCCGGGGAAATCGACCTTGGCCCCCGCGGCCACGGCGACAGGGGCCGGGGGTGCGGCAGCCGCTGCCGCCTGCGCCTCTGTGGCGGCTTGCGTCGCTTGAGATTGGGCGGTCGCGGCCTTGGCTGCGTCCTGCCGTGCCTGCTCTGCCGCGTCCTGAGCCTGGCGAAGCTGGTCTTTTGCGCGTTGCGCCTCGCTTTTCGACTGGCGGAGCTGCTGTTTGGCCTCGCCGAGCTCCCCCTTGAGTTGCTGCAGCTGACCTTGAAGATCGCGGATTTGCCGTTCGATCGCGTCGATCCGGTCCATCGAGACGCCTTGTGCGCCGGCTGCAGCAGGGATCATCGCCGCACAGAATGCAACCAGCGCGCCACAGTCGCGGTACGATATGCTTGCCATATCCGCTCCCCCTTTTACGACACGTGGGGGAAGCTTACTAACGACATGCGACAGTTTTTTTACATCACCGCCGCCATGCGCGAGGTGATTGGCGGCTGTTAATGAACGGCACTTGTATTTGGTGGGATCGTCACGCTTCCCGAAGCCTTCGTGGGCGGCGCCGACTCGGACGATTGCAGCGATCAAAAAAGCGCTGAGGACAGCTGGCGTCCGAGGGAAATCCGAGTGAAGCTGTCCACCGCTCATGACAAGACCGCATCAACATCGTCGCTTTCTCCTTCCGTTTATAGCCGTAACACTCCATCTTTCAGCAGCAGCAGGGGCGACAAAGGCGCGTTTCGAGCCTGCTGCGGCCAGCGCACAGACAGAGAGGACGCAACGAATGACACGCCTGACCATCGTCTGCCTGAGCGTGCTCTTGACATTATCGGCTGCGCCAAACGCCTTTGGCTGGGGAGCGGTCTCGGGACCGCGCGGCGGGGCCGCCTATCGCGGGCCGATGGGCGGGGCGGCCGTCCGTACCCCTTCCAGTGCGGCGGCTGTCCGCGGACCCTATGGGGGCGCAGCCGCTCGCGGCCCCTATGGCGGAACCGCCGTCCGCGGACCCGCCTACGGCGGCGCTGCCTATCGGGGTCCCGTCTACGGCGGCACCGTGTATCGTCCGGGCGTTGGCTACGGGGTCGCGGCAGGTGCTGTGGCGGGTGTGGCGGTCGGTGCTGCGGCCGGTGCCGCAGCGGCCTCGACCTACCCATCCTGCTACTACCCGCCCTACTACTGCTATCCGCCACCTTATTACCAGCAACCCGCCTGGTAGCAGCGGCGCGCGCCTCATCATGCCAGACCAGCGCACTCCGGTTGATCTGACGCTGACGTTCAAGGGAGGCCCGACGGTTGGCCGTCTCGGATTTGGTGCGATGCGCATTACCGGCCCGGGCGTTTGGGGACTTCCCCGCGACGAGCGGGAAGCGATCGCACTGCTTCGCCGAGCCGTCGAAAAGGGAGTGACCTTTATCGACACCGCCGATTCCTACGGGCCGGGAGTCAGCGAGACGCTGATCGCCAAGGCCTTGCACCCTTATCCGGCAGGGCTGGTGATCGCGAGCAAAGGCGGGTTCACGCGGCCCGGCCCAGGCAGCTGGGTCGTCGACTCCCGGCCTGAACACCTGCGGCGCGTCTGCGCCGACAGCCTCAGGCGATTGCGGCTCGACCGGATCGAGCTCTACCAGCTTCACGCCGTCGATCACCGCGTGCCGATCGAGGATTCGATCGGCACCCTTGTCGACCTTCAACGCGAGGGCAAGATCCGCCACATCGGCGTATCGAACGTCTCGGCAGCCGAGCTTTCGCGCGCAAGAGGGGTGGCGGAGATCGTGTCGGTCCAGAACAGCTACAATCTGCGGGACCGCTCGTCCGACGGCCTCGTCGATATTTGCGCCGATGCCGGAATCACCTTCATCTCGTTCTACCCGCTCGCCAAGGGCCGACTCGCTGGGCCCGGTTCGCCGCTGGCCCGGATTGCCGAACGCCACGACGCGACGCCGGCGCAGATCGCACTGGCCTGGCTGCTGCATCGCTCACCCGCGTTATTGCCGATCCCGGGAACTTCCTCGATCGCCCATTTCGAGGAGAACCTTAGGGCGGCGTCTATTCGTCTCAGCGCCGAAGAACTGCGAACCCTCGCGGCTCGCTGATCAGCGGCTCTATTGTTTCGGGACTGAGGTGTAAGAGCGTGGCTGCACCTCTGAACAGCCTTCAGCAGTTCCTCAAGCTGGAGGCAGCCGGCGGCACCGTTCTCTGCGCGGCCTCCGCGATCTCTCTCGTGCCGGCAAACTCGCCGATCGAGACACTCTACACACAGGTCCTGGATCTCCGGCTCGCGATCCAGATCGGCGGGCTCGCCATCGCCAAGCCCCTGCTGCTGTGGGTGAACGACGGCCTGATG